>QKGK01000255.1 GCA_003250455.1 Chloroflexota bacterium
ATGTGGATATGACGGTTCCGCTGGTGTATTACCGCGTTTCTGGTCTGGAAAAGAACCCCGATGGTTCTGTGCGCATCAATCACCGGATGATCGCCAAGCTCTCCCGGCGCGAAGTTGCGACCTTGTTTTTATCGCCTGCTCCGCTGGATATTCTGAAACGATTGTTGGAGGAAGGGAAAATTACGCCCGAACAGGCTGAGCTGGCTGCCAGGGTTCCTATGGCGGATGATATTACTGTAGAAGCCGATTCGGGAGGGCACACGGATAACCGCCCGCTGGTGGGGCTGCTTCCCAGTATCATGGCGCTGCGAGATGAGCTAAAAGAAAAATATCAATACGACAACTTGGTGCGCGTTGGTGCCGGTGGGGGGATTGGTACCCCTGAAGCAGCATTTGCGGCGTTCATGATGGGAGCAGCGTATATTGTCACCGGGTCGGTGAACCAGGCCTGTTACGAGGCGGGAACGTCTGAACATACCCGCAACCTGCTGGCGAATGCCGGGATGGCGGATGTGGCCATGGCGCCGGCTTCGGATATGTTCGAAATGGGCGTCCGGGTGCAGGTGCTCAAGCGCGGTACGCTCTTCCCAATGCGGGCGCAAAAGCTGTGGGAACTGTATGATGCCTATCCAACCTGGGAAGATATTCCGATTAAGGAACGGGAAAAACTGGAAAAGACCGTATTTAAAAATGATTTTGATTCCATTTGGGCCGGCACGGAGGCTTTCTTCCAGGTGCGGGACCCACGCCAGGTGGAAAAGGCGAACCGGGACCCGCATCACAAGATGGCACTGGTATTCCGCTGGTACCTTGGGCTATCTTCCCGCTGGTCCAATGGCGGTGAGAAGGGGCGAGAAATGGACTACCAGATCTGGTGCGGGCCTTCCATGGGGGCATTCAACGACTGGACGCGTGGAAGCTATCTCGAATCGCCGGAAAATCGAAGCGTGGTGGATGTTGCCCAACATATTCTTTCCGGTGCAGCATTTTATTCCCGGCTGCGGATAGCTGAAACCTTTGGACTTCGATTGCCGGAGCATTTGCGGAAATATATCCCGCAAAAGTTGTAGAAAATACTGAGTTTAACAGGCAGGTGATTGGGAGTGCGCTCCAATTGCCTGCTTTTTTTATTTATCAAAATGGAAGTCGGGAGAGGGTAACCTCAGAAATCTTTGGAGAAGTGGGCGGGTTTACTCCGCTTTGGCTGGAAACAGCTAACGTGAGGATGAAGTTTTCCCACCTGCGCCAACCCAGCCAGCAATTGGGGTAGCCAGTGAGATCGGTGCGCCAGGATAATGGCTGCCAGACTGCCGGGTCGGCGTAATCGAATTGATATACGATTTCAGGGTTTGGAAGGATTTCGATATGACGGGTATCCAGCCGCAGCCCTTTTTGCCAAACTTTGAGAACGGCTTCTTTCGCGCTCCAGATCAATGTGACCAGGGTATCCTGCAAGTTGATCCCTGCATCCAGCGATTGGATAAAACGTACTTCATTTGTTGTGAAAAAATCTTCCACGAATGAAAATTGACGGGGTTCAACCCACTCCAGATCGATCCCAACCTGGATATTTGGGTTAGGAGTGTATGCAGCTGCGGCAACCTGTTCCCTGTGTGTGATGGAGATTG
>QKGK01000385.1 GCA_003250455.1 Chloroflexota bacterium
TCATCCTGTTCCCTAATTACAAGTTACTAATTACTATGCTCACCACCTACTCCCTCGGAACGATCCCCTACCCCGCCGCAGACCGCCTGCAGCAGCGGCTGGCCGCGGCGGTTGCGGAGGGGACACATCCCCCGGCCCTGCTGCTGCTGGAGCACCCGCACGTATATACGTTTGGCAGGCAGGGCAAAGCCGAGAACCTGCTGTGGGACGCGGATGCGCTCGCCCGCCGGGGCATCTCCTCCCACTGGACGGACCGCGGCGGCGATGTCACCTACCACGGGCCGGGGCAGCTGGTCGGCTACCCGGTGATCCAGCTGACCGACCTGGACACCCTCGGCTACCTGCGCAAGCTGGAAGAAGTGCTTATCCGCACGCTGGCCGGGTTTGGCATTATCGCACTGCGGGTGGAGGGGCAGACCGGGGTATGGGTGCCCGGTGAACCAGGTCAAACGCCTCCGGCCAAGATCGCCTCGATCGGCGTGCGCGTGGATGCCCAGCGTGTCACCCGGCATGGCTTTGCGTTGAATGTGAACCCAGACATGGACTACTGGAAAGGGATCATCGCCTGCGGGCTGGAGAACCAGTCCAAGACCAGTATGGCCGAATTGGTCGCCCAACCGCCAACCGTGGACGAGGTGGCCGCCGTGTTGGAGAAGGAATTTGCCGCTGTCTTTGAGGTAATTGCCGAACAAGGCGATCCGGGGGCGATCGCCGGGTGGATGGGATAAAGGTGCAGCGGGCTGACAAACATTTCAATTGAAACCTGCGAAGGCAGGTTTTGTATTTGTTGAGGCGAATTCATTCGCCGGGATGTGAGATCGGCTCAATGGAGGTCTGGGAACAAATCGGTTCCCGTAAACGTCCTCAGATAATGAAGCCCCGGCTGGCTTTGCCGCGGTATAATTGAACTAACCAAAGCTCAAATGGCCAAATCAAGGGGTAATTCCCTGAATTGAATGTTTGACACTGCTTAAAAAAGTTTGTAAACTTAAGCAGAGAAATGATTTAGGAGAAAATAAATGGCGCAATTTCAACTGGTTCTGAGAGTTGGCCCTTCACCGGGGAAAGTATTTCCGTTAATGAAGAACGAGGTTACCATTGGCCGCGATATCAACAACGAGATCGTGATCAATGATGCCGAAGTATCCCGCAAGCACTGCCGGCTGAAGTTATTCGGCGAGGGCTTCATAATCGAAGACCTGGGCTCGACCAACGGCACCTGGGTCAACGAACAGCGCATCAGCGGACAGCACCAGCTCCGCTCCGGCGAGATGATCCGCCTGGGAGACAACATCAGCCTGACGTATGAAATGGTTGGGTTTGATGCCGATGCCACGATTGCTTCCGGTGCAGAGCTTCCCTTATCCCAGCAGCAGACCATGGCTCCGCAGCAAATGCCGCCGCAGAGAGCGCCTCAACAGCAGGTTCAGCAGCCCCGGCCGCAGCAGCAGTACAGCGCACGCGTCCCGGCTCCTGAGGAGAAACCAAAGATTCTGGGGATGAACCGCAATGTCGCCATCATACTGGCCGTCCTCTTGCTGCTACTGCTTTGTCTGGTGGTATTCCTGATCTACGTGGACGCCAACTGCCTGTGGTGCGAGATCACCTGGGACCTGCTGCCCGGCTGCCCGTACACGGCATCTTGCCCTTAGGGGACTGAATAGAAATTTTCGCCACTTTTGTGCGATAAGGATAGAACACGCTCCTGGAACAGAACTAGCCAGGGGCGTGTTCGATTCTATGGGGGGGTGACCAGGCACCCAGGTATCAGGGGCCGATCGGATTATGGTTTGCTTAATTTTTTATCACAGGTAAACACAGATGGCGGGTGACATGCCACCCCGTTAACAGCGCCCACCCGATAGCGGCGCACGGCCGTGCGCCGCTCCCTGTTTCGCCTCGTTCAACCTGACAACCTGATTTCCCGGTGCCTGAATCCCTCAGGATAAAATATCTTTTAAAAAGTCCAGCAGATCAATTTCCTGCTGGTTCCAGTCTTTTTTCTCCCGCTTTTTCATCTCATCCAGCAGGAAGACCACCTGCTCGCGGTGGGCAGGGCCGCGGTCTTTGCCCGGCGCGTTGACCGCCTTGGTCAGTTCGCCGTAATCCAGCCAGATCAGGTTGCAGGGGCTGCAGGTGTCGATGATGATATTCCCCGGCCCCAGGTAGTGGTGCGTGCTCATCAACTGGTCACATTTGGGGCAGTGCACCTGCCGGTTCAGCTCTTCCTCACTGGCGCGGGTGGCCGGTTCGGCGGGGCTGTTGGCTTTTTCCCGGCGGGCATCCAGCGTTTTGCGGAAGGTGCCCCGGTTGAAGAGGATCCCCTGACAGTTGCTGCACTGGTAGCCGCGGTAATGGTCGTCGAAGATCACCAGGTCGAAGGGGATATTGCACAGCGGGCAGGTGATGCGCTCCGGCGCTTCGCCCAGGTTGCGGACGCCTTCAGCGGAGGGGGTAGGGAAATGGTAAACCCCGCAGTATTCGCAGAAATAGTAGTCCCGCTCCCGCACCAGGCTCATGGGCGCACCGCATTGTTTACAGTTCATCTCTTGGCACCTTGTGGTCGAGTGTTTTTGTCATTATACAAAGAATTAGACGTATTCCAAAGCGAGTATCTATGGGTTAGGCCTGATCTATAGATGAAGGGCTGGCTGCTGCCCGACTATTCGAACCACATCTGGACAGGGATTACAGAAACGATTGTGCCAGCGCCTGGCCTATATGCCGTGTGCCGTCCTGAATAATGTTGACACTTAGATAGCTAAACCCTGATGAGCCATGGCGTAGGCGGCAAAATGGGCAACCCTGTCGGGGCCAAGAATAATAAATTTAATTAACCACAGATGCACACGGATAAACACAGATGTTGGGAAGTAGCAGATGGTGTTCGTCTCTTCCTGCAATCCCGGATGTTAAATGGATTAAAGAGACCCCTCCTCGTTACTCGGTGCCTGTTCACCAAGTGCCTAACTGACCATCCGTCTACCGGACTAACTAAACCTTACAAGGGGATGGTAAATCCGCCTCCCCCCAGAGGGACTCACCGTATCACAGAATGGCTGCGAATATAAAATTCTTCCTGGCTTGGCTGGAATTTTTTCTCCATTTTTTCAAAACGCTCGTCAAAGCGCTCGGCATCCTGTTCGTCTATCTGCATCACAGGGCTGTCATAGTAAACCCATTTTCTTCCGTCCAAAGCTCCCGGCTTCAGTTCTTTTACCAGCATGGATGCCGGGTATATTCCATTCTCAAGGCAGATATTGAACCTTTTGCAGCTCTTAAAGCCGCGGCTTACATAATTGCCCGGGTTCCCAAAAATTACGATCGTGTCATAGCCAAGCGCAACCGCTCGTTCAAAGGAATGCTCTATCAGCATTTTCCCATAACCCATTCGTTGGTATTCCGGCGTAATGCAAACCGGGCCGAAGGTAAGAATTTCTTTTTCTTCCCCAGACTCATCCACCAGTTTTGCTTTGGTGTACATGATATTCCCGATGACCTGATGATCAACCTCAATCACCAGATCCAACTCGGGCAGAAAGTCCTCATGTGATCGCATCACATGAACCAAATAGTGTTCAACGCAACCTGGAATATATAAATTCCAAAACGCTTTCCTCGAAATTTCTTCTACGCTCGCGTAATCGGTTTCTTCTTCATTCCTGATCTTAATCATTTTGTTCGATGATTCTTTCCCATCATTTTCGCAGGTCACCCGCGCCAAAAGCTGATCGACTCGATGTGGTAGGTCTGCGGGAACATGTCAAAGGGGGTGATCTGCTCCAGGATGAACCCGGAAGCCATCAGGCGTTTGGCGTCGCGCGCCAGCGTGGAGGGGTCGCAGGAGATGTAGACCAGCTGTTTGGGCTTCATGGCGATGATCGCGTCCAGCACCGGCAGCGCCAGACCGGCCCGCGGCGGGTCCACCAGCACAATATCCGGGGAGGCATCCAGTTCGGGCATCACTTCCTCAGCGGGTGCCTCGTAGATCTCCACATTGTTGAAGGCGTCCAGGTTAACGGCGAAATCCTCCACCGCCATCGGGTTCTCCTCAATGCCGATCAGCCGCCCGACCTCCCCTGCCAGGAAAGCACTGAACAGCCCCACGCCGCAGTATACATCCAGCACAGTCTGGCTCTCGTCCAGCGAAAGGTAATCCAGGATATGCGCCACCATGGCCGCCGCCATCTGGGTGTTCACCTGGAAGAACGACCCCGCCGATACCTGGAAGGAATAGTCCAGCACTTCCATCTCCAGCACAGCATCGTCCGAGAGGATATGCAGCGACTCCGGCCCCAGCTGGACTGCCGCCAGCGGAATATCCAGCGAAAATTCCAGGCCTTCATCGTCATCGGTTTCAAAAATAAGCATGGCATCGTCATCCGCGCCGCTGCGCAGCCCCACACGCCGCAGTGACGGGATCGGGTCCAGCTCCAGCTGCGGCCAGAGCTGGTTGAGGCCTTCCTCCGGCAGATGGCATTCGTCCACGGCTACCACTTCGTCCGAGCGCGCCGCCCGGAACCCCAGCCGACCCTCAGCATCCAGGTGGAACTGGACATAGTTGCGGTAGTTCCATGGGGAAGGGCTGGGCACGATTGGCCGCAGCAGCGGGGCGAGCAGCTCGGGGTCCATTTTGCCAATGCGCACCAGGGTGTCCTGGAAAACCGCCTGCTTGGCAGCCAACTGCGCCTGGTAGGGCATGTGCTGGTAATGACACCCGCCGCAAACAGCGAAATGCGGGCAGCGGGGGGTAATACGCTCTGGGGAGGGGGTAAGCACCTCAAGCATCTCGGCGCGGGCAAAGCCGCGTTTTTCTTCCACCAGGCGGATTTTCACTTCCTCGCCGGGCAGGGCAAAAGGCACAAACACCGCCCGCCCGTCATCGAGGCGTCCCATCACCTCGCCGCCGTAGGCCCACTTGTCCAGCGTGACGGAAAAAACCTTCTCCTCATCTGCCATGTTAGTTTCCTTTGTCCAAAAACTCGTTGATCGTTTCCAGCAGGTTATCCAGGTCGTCCAGGCTGATCTCGCCCATGTTCCCGATGCGGAAAGTGGACTGCTTTAAAGAACCATAACCGGAGGCGATCACCATGCCGCGCTGCTTCAGGTAGCTGATCATGGCGCTGAGGTCAACATCCAGGAGATTCTCCACCGTGGTGATCGTGGGGGAGCGGTATCCCTGAGGCGCGTACAGGCCAAAGCCGCGCCCGGTCGCCCAGGCACGCGTGTACTGAGCCATGCGCAAATGGCGCTCAAAGCGCTGCGGCAGGCCTTCTTCCAAAATGCGTTTCAACTGCAGATCGAGGGCGTAGATCAGCGAGACCGCCGGGGTGGTCGGGGTGGTGTTGGCAGTGCGATGCTTTTCCAGCCGTATAAAATCAAAATACCAGCCGCGGTTGGGGACTTCCTCGGCGCGGGCCATGGCCCGCTCGTTGACCGCCCCCAAAGTCAGCCCGGGCGGGAGCGCCAGCGCCTTCTGCGAGGAGGTAAAGACCACATCCAACCCCCAGGCGTCCATCTCCAGGTTGGCGCCGCCCAGCGAGGAGACCGCATCCACAGCCACCAGCGTATCGGGGCTGTTGGCGTGCACAGCCATTGCAACCTCCGCCACGGGGTTGAGCAAGCCGGTGGAAGTCTCGTTGTGCACGATGGCCACCAGGTCATACTTCTGTTTTTTTACTTTTTCGGCCACCATATCCGGTGGGATCGGCTTACGCCAGTCCACTTCCAGCACGTCCACCTGCTTGCCATTGGTCTGGGCCACCTGCTGCCAGCGGGTGGAAAACGCCCCGTTGACGCACACCAGCACCCGGCCGCGCACCAGGTTGCGCATGGTGGCCTCCTGAAATCCGGTGCCCGATGCCGGCAGGATAAAGACCCGCGATTTGGTCTGGAAAACCTTGCGGGCGTTGCCTTCGGCGCGGTGGAAAAGCTCTTCAAATGCGGCGGAGCGGTGGGCCAGCATCGGCTGAGTCTGGGCGGCCAGGACTTCCTCTGCAACCTCTACCGGTCCGGGGATAAATAAGGGGCTCATAGCTGCCTCCTGAATGGTTCACGTAGAATAGCATTGATTCTACCGGAAAAAGCGGGAATTGGGTTAGAGGATGAGGGATCAGGATAGTCAACAGTTGACAGTTTACAGCCTACAGTTTACAGCGGTGTGTGTCGTCCTGAATGGGCGAAGGACCCACCGACCATGCTAGAGGAACGACCAATCTGAAGTTGTTGCATAAATCAGGGTTTGGCGCCGCACGGCCGTGCGGCGCTAACGTGGTATCAATTTAATCACTGC
>QKGK01000009.1 GCA_003250455.1 Chloroflexota bacterium
GCAGCAAGGTGGGCAAGGCCGTGGAAACCAACCAGGAGAACGCCGGGAGATCAAACAAAGAGGTAATCAGACTGATCAGAATGATCAGCAGAATAATACCTCGGATCAGCACAATCGCCTGGGAATTGCGCAGAAAGAGGAGGATCACAAAGAAAATGACCGTTACCAGGCCAATGTCAAGCAGGCTTTCCCAGGTAAAGCGCTCAAATATGAAAAGTATATTGTCAATGAAGTCTGCCACGGGTCCTTCTCCGTGTTCCTGTCAATTGCGTCATCCCACCCACAAGCAGCTAAAGCATTAAATGGGGCGTAGAACCCGATCTACCCGAAGCTGCTTGAACAGGATGAGTGTATCCGGAGGTTGGCTCTCCGCCGCGGCCTCCTGCCAGGCATTTACCTCCAATTGGGGAATTGTAAGCACCTGGTAGTTCAGCGGCTGCCAAACATTCGCTTCTGCAACCTGCACAGGCTCTACAAACACCAAAAGGGCTTCGGCCTGAAGTTCTTTTGACGCTGATTCAATCTTTTTCATTAATTCCCGCACGGCAGTTGGCGCTTCGACGACATCATCCAGCCAGATCTCGTCCACGCGGGCGACCAGATTTTCCACCTGCCAGCCCATCACGCCAACCAGTTGGTCATTGGCGTACAGTACCATAAACGCCTTTTCGCCAAACGCAGCCATGATATCCATCCGGGTCAGTTTGGTATCGCCGATTTTATTAATGAAGCGGGCTATTTCTTCCGCCTGACGGGGTTTGGCCCGTTCGGTTTCCAGGTTTGCCAGCGCAGGGTCAATCTTGCCGACTGGCTTGATCCCTGCCCGCAGGTTTTCCGCGGCAATCTTCCCGGCTTCCTGTTCGGCCATTTGCGGGAAAAGTTTTTCCCAGGCCTGGTTGACCTGCTCCCAGGTGTCGTCATAACCCCGGTTATTGCGGATGACAACATCGGCAGCAGCGATCTTTTCCTCCTGAGGGGATTGGTTCGCCATCCGCTTGCGGGATTCTTCCAACGGCATGCCGCGCTTGCGCGACAACCGGGAAAGCTGGTTGGCCTCTGATGCCGTGGTCACCCAGATGGAGTCGATTCGTTCCCGCAATGGGGATTCCAGCAATTTGATCGCCTCAACTACCACCACTTCCTGGCTGGCTTTCTCGATCAGGTAGTCCACTGCCTGACGGATGTAGGGATGCACGATCGCTTCCAGGGAGGCAAGCGCCTCTTTATCTGAAAACACCAATTTCGCCAGTTTGGCACGGTCGATATTTCCGCGTGGGTCCAGGATAAAGCGTCCAAACTGGTCGATGATCTTTTGATAGCCTGGACCATCTTTGGCCATCACCCGGTGGGTAAGCGCGTCGGCATCAATCGTGTATGCGCCAAGATGCCCCAGCATCTTGCGCACCACAGTTTTCCCCGTGGCAATATTTCCGGTCAGGCCGATGATCGTTTTTGATTTTCCTGCCATGCAAACATCCTCAATAAAACCATTAGGGCAAGCATATGAAAGACCAACGTTTAAGGTTACTTATGTCTTGCACCTATATCTTCATTTTAGCTGTGGGCAGCAAAACTGTCAAAGACATTGGCTTTCGAGGTTGTTTTGATCAGAATTTCC
>QKGK01000015.1 GCA_003250455.1 Chloroflexota bacterium
TGCATTACACCTGGATATGCTTTCTGAAGAATGCGTTTTTGAGCAATGATGTTGACGAAAATATTTCGGATCTGGGCAGTTGGCAGGTGAAAAGCCGGCTTGCTTTTTGGTTGAGCTGTAGATTCGGCGGTCATACTTCACCTCCCACAGAAATGAATATGGTGCCATCAGTTACGGTAACCTCCAGCGGTTCCAAGGGGGAGGGAGGCGGCCCGGAAATGACGCTGCCGTCCAGCGGGTCAAAATATCCTTCGTGACATGGGCAAACAATTTGTCCGATTTCTTCCTCCCATTTCGTGATGCAAGCAAAATGCGTGCAGACAGCGGAGTAGGCTTTTAATCCTTTTTCTGTGTGGATCACCAATGCGGGATAGCGGCCAAATTGGACCGTGGATGATTTTCCTAATGGGATTTCTTCCTCTTTGGCAACGGAAACAGGTTCGGATGGCATTTCCTCCAATTCGGGGGGATAGAAATAAGCCACAACAGGGCCCATCACTGCACCCAGCCCCAAAGCTGCGAAAATGTTTTTTGTCCAATTGAGAAAACCTTTTCTTGATAAGTTAGCCATTTTATCCACCTTAGCTGTACCAGCCCCAGAGGGTCATGGCAACCAAAATAATCACAAAGGCGATGCTGCCAAAAAATCTGTACCGCACCATTTTAGGTGTATCATCCTTCTTTGAGAAGAACGGCCATATAAGGATAAAGATAACGCCAACGATGGGGATCAGCACGCCCAGAGTTTTGGGAATGTATTTGAGCAGCTGGTATAAAGCGAGGAAATACCATTCCGGCTTTACATGGTCGGGAGTCACCATTGGGTCTGCCGGGGCTTCCAGTCCTACGGGAGAAAAGTTGGCGATGATGGCGACCACAAACGCTATACCCACTAATATCCAGACCACCCGCAGTTCTGTCCGGAAATGATCCGGGTAGAATGGAATTGTTTTATATTCTTTCTCTTCCTGGGTTTCAGTCATGTCAATCACCTTTACATCGGCTCTTTTAGACCCTGGCGGCGGATCATCATGAAATGCGCCCCCATCATCACGATCACTAAAATGGGCAGCACGATCACGTGGAGGGCATAAAATCTGCTAAGGGTAGCTGAAGTGATTCCCCAACCGACCCGTAAAAATACCAGAATTAGCTGGCCTATATCCGGAATACCCCCGGCGATCTCCGTCCCAACGGTGGTGGCCCAGTAGGCCCGCTGGTCCCAGGGGAGGAGGTAGCCGGTAAACCCGAAACCGAGGGTGACAACCAGGAGAATGACACCGCTGCTCCAGTTCAGTTCCCGCGGAGGTTTGAATGCGCCCATGATGAACACACGGAGCATATGGGCAAAGCACATCACGATCATCCCGTTGGCAGCCCAATGATGGATGGATCGGATGCTGGCTCCAAAGAACACTTCACTTTCAATGTATTGAATGCTCGTATACGCATTCTCAGGGGTGGGTTGATAGTAAAACGCCAGCATGATCCCTGTTGCCGCCTGGATCACAAATAAGAACGCTGTTATCCCTCCCAGACAATACCACCACCTTGTCGCCCAGTTCGGGACTGGCTTATTCATAACTTTTTCCAGAGCATTTTTCGTCTGGTAGCGT
>QKGK01000138.1 GCA_003250455.1 Chloroflexota bacterium
CCTCCAGGCGGACTTTGTAATTGTTGAGGCGGTTTCAACCGCCACGACTAATTATTGCCCAACAATACTCCTGTCCCTGCCGGCAGGGTCAGCGTATACGCTTCCCCGGCGGTCATTGCCGGGTAGCTCGCCCCGCTCACCAGGTCGGTCGGGCTGGGCATATCCACCGGCGCAGCACCCAGGGTGATCTCCAGTTCCTCCATGCTAAAGTTGAAGACCGCCACCACCATCTCTGCCCCCTCGCCGCGCGTGATCACCCAGCCGTTCTGCCCGCTGGCAGAAAACGCCGGGAAGCCAACTACGCTCGACTGCAAGGCCGGGGTAGATTCCCGCAGCGCCAGCACCGCCCGCCAGTGGTTCAGCAGCGAATCCGGGTCGTCGGTCTGCTCCTCCACGGAAATCCCATCATCGGGAACATTGTAGCCATCATCTTCGCTGAACCAGGTTGCCATGTCCGGGCCTACCTCGGCGGCGAACCAGTCCATCGGCTCGCGCCGGTAGGCGTCGTACCACGGGGCACCTCGCCGGTCTCCCAGCATCCCGATCTCATCGCCGTAATACACCATGATAGGGCCGGGCATGACAGCAAGCAGGGTAGCCGCCAGCTTCTCCCGTCCCACATCTCCCCCTACCTCGCTGGCAATCCGGTTGGTGTCGTGGTTGCCAAAAAAGCGCACCACCTGCGCCTGTGTCGGGTAGGCGGCTTCCTCATCCAGCAGCACTTTCTGCACCAGCACCGGGATGCCTTTTCCGGCCAGCAGCCCATCCAGGTCGGTATCATTGCTTTTCTGGACAAAGTTATACAGGGGGAAGTCGAACAGGGCGTCGAACTCATCCTGATAATAGGTATTCATCGTCGGCACGCTGGTCACCCAGGCCTCACCCAGCAGCAAAGCATCCGGGTTGGCCGCCTTGACCCGCTGCCGCCAGTTTAGAAAGAACTCCTTCGGCGGGTATATGGCATTATCCACCCTGAAGCCGTCCACCCCTTCGCTGTAATCCCCATCCCCATCCAAATCCAGCCAGAACAAAGCCGCATCCGTCAGGTAATCGACCACCTCCGGGTTGCGGTGGTTGAAGCGCGGCATCTCCCGCAGGTCTGCAAAGCCGGCATAGCTGGTATTGGCTTCATTGGTGAACAGGAACCAGTCCTCATTTTCTGCCCCGGGGTGGCCGTAAGCCTCCTCGAACAGCGGGTTCTGGTTGGAAAGATGGGAAGAAACAAAATCCAACAGCACCCGTATCCCGCGCGCATGCGCTGCATCCACCAGGGCTTGAAAGTCTTCTATCGTGCCGTAGTCCGGGTTGATTGCATAATAATCGGTCACATCGTAACCGTGGTATGAGGGCGACGGGTTGACCGGCATCAGCCAGATCACATCCACCCCCAGCGATTCGAGATAATCCAGCCGCCCGGTGATCCCGTTCAGGTCGCCGATCCCATCTCCATCCGAATCTGCAAACGAGCGCACAAAAATCTCATACATGGTCGCCTGGTCGAACCAGTCCGGCGTTTGGTAGGGGATCATCGTGGGGGTCAGCGTCGGCCCGGTGGTAGGCGTGGCAGTTGGAGGCAAGGTCGCCGTATCCGTGACCTGCGGCAGGGGTGTGGAT
>QKGK01000128.1 GCA_003250455.1 Chloroflexota bacterium
GAAAACGCGGCCTGCCAGACTGTGAACCACAGCACACTCCGGATGGATGGGGAGCCGAATGCCTCCAGGAACGGCGCTGCCAGTCCGGCACCCCCGCGCCCGAAGCTGGCTCTTAGGATACTGCCCAAGGGGTAGAAGTAGAAAGCCGCCAGGAAGACCAGCGGCGCCAACCACAACCACAGCGCCCGGTTCGCTATCTTTTTAGATCTCAATGCACTATTCCTTCCTCATGGACACGATACCCTAATAAGCATCCGTGCTGGGTGGGGATTGTCGCACTCCACCGCCGGCTCCAGCGGCAATGACAGTACCCCTTGAGAAATTCACCTCAGCACCGTCTCTGTCCAGGCCCTGATCCATGCCTCCCGGTTGGCAGCGATCGCCTCCGGGCTGACCTGCGCGGTCTCATCCGGGATCACCGCGAAGCTGGCAAACTCGCCCGGGAGCTGTGCGTTTTCATTCACCGGGAAGACGAACATCTGGAGCGGCATATCCTCCTGGAAGCGCCTAGAGAGCATGAAGTCAATCCACTGCTGTGCCTGGCGCACGTTTTCTGCCCCCTGCAGGATGCCCACGAATTCGATCTGGCGGAAACAACTGCCCGGGGATGTTACCGCAGCAGTGGGGGGCGCGTCGATTGGCGTTTCGGCAAATATCACCTCAGCCGGTGGGCTTGAGCCGTAGGAGACCACCAGAGGGCGGCTCCCGCCGTGCACGGTGAACTCGCTGTAATATGCGTTGTTCCAGTCATTCACCACCAGCACATCGTTGGCGACCAGCCCTTCCCAGTATTCCAGGTAGCCGTCCTCCCCAAAATGGCCGATGGTGGCCAGCAGGAAAGCCAGCCCTGGGGAGGAGGTAGCCGGGTTTTCTACCACCAGCAGGCTGCGATACTGCGGCTCGAGCAGTGCTTCCAAGGATAAAGGTGGCTTCAGGTTATTCTCCGTGAAGTAGCCTTTGTCGTAGTTCAGGCACACATCTCCGTAATCCACCGGCAGCGCATGGTTACTTGGGTCGAGCTTGAACTGCTCGGGGATTTGATCCAGCAGCGGGGATTCATACTCGCTGAAAATCCCTTCCTCCAGAGCCCGGCTCAGGAAGGTGTTATCGACGCCATAGAACACATCTGCCAGCGGGTTGTCCTTGGAGAGGATGGCTTTGTTCAGGGCGGTGCCGGTGTCGCCGCTCTCCAGGAACTGTACCTCGATACCGGTCTCGTCGACGAACGCCTGCACTACTTCATCGGAAACCGCAAATGAGTCGTGGGTCATCACCGTCAGCTGACCCGGCCCACAGGCCGCCAGCGCAAACGCCAATATTACAATCAGCAAGGTTGCTCTTTTCAACATACTTCCTCCTATCTTGCAAACAACAAACCAGCTAACTATCATCCCCCTTATGGATCACCACACACAACAGAACGCCTTCCTCCAGGCTTACCGCAGCGCGAACCTGCACCAGCACGTTGCTGACCCCGCGGGTCGCGCCGAAGTAGAGCGTGTCGCCCTCGAGGGGGTATTCCAGCCCCACGGTGGTGACACCATGAACGTCGCCGCACAGCGGGATGAGCGAGACCGTGTCGCCAACTTTCCCTTCGATCTGGGCCGGGGT
>QKGK01000401.1 GCA_003250455.1 Chloroflexota bacterium
CAGCCGACCGTCAGTTACGGATCTATACCATTGGCTTTGGTTCCGCCCAACCAGAACAGATGGTCTGCACCCCCGAGCAGATTGGCCCGGATGGGTTCGATGACCGTTTTGGAGGTGGGTGGGGGTTTGGAGGCGGCTTTCCGGACCGGGATGGACCTGATGGCGGGCGTGGTTTTCCCCGATACCTGATTATCGATGAGGAAACGCTCCAGGGTATGGCTGAAATGACCGGTGGTGCATATTATCGGGCAGAAGATGCTGAACAGCTTTATAATGTGTTTACCAATCTCCCCAGCGAGATCGTTCTACAAAAGGAAAAAATAGAGATAAGCGTGCTCTTTACGTTTCTTGCGGTGATATTTATCGCATCAGGGATTTTTCTTTCTGTGAAATGGCACTGGATTCCATAACTTAAAAGTTTTTCCTTCAAGGAATGGGAAAGCAACAGGGGAGGCGAATCACATGGATGGCGGATTTTCGCTACTACCCCCGTTTGCTGGAAATATAAAACCACTCAACTGATCTTATTAGGTGTTTCCTTTAGTTTTATATTTGATTTCTGATTGAATAAAGGATAATTTCGTAGTCAGAGGGGTTACTTATTCTTTTTTACAGCTAAATGTTCATAATTGAACGCTGCTCTTATTTTTGGTTCCGTGTGTCAATTTTCACAATGTTGATTATGGAATGGGGGATGTGTATAATTTAATCAATATTTGAAGATATGCTTGGAGCATATTCTCTACTTCCCCAATTATTATTAATTTCAAACCGTATCGCATTTCTGTTTCCCTGCAGCAGGCCTGATATGCATCAGAGCATTTACTTTCCTTTGTGTAGAAGGAGGCGCATTAACCAAAAGCCTCCCGGGAAACAAGATGATGCAACCTCAAAATCCTCCTTCGGCATACATGCAGCCCCCTGCTGTTTTAGTCATTGGCGGTGGGATTGGGGGGATGCGTGCGTCTCTCGACTTGGCTAATGCCGGACTAAAAGTCTATTTAATTGAACAAACCCCCTGCCTGGGTGGACGTGTTGCACAATTGGGCTTTATGTTCCCGCAGCACGACTGTGTATTATGCCGTGGTACGCCTGACCATGGATATGGATGTACCCGTCCATCGATTTCACCTGCCTACATCCACCATAACCAGCACCCAAATATAGAGATCCTCACCAGCACACACCTGATTGAAGTGGAAGGCCAGGCTGGTGATTTTACGGTGTCATTAAAACGTGAACCTCAGTATGTAGATTCTGAGAGATGTATCAACTGCGGCTTATGTGCCGGGGTTTGCCCGATTGAACTGCCGGATGATTACCAGTTGGGTATGACCACCAGAAAAGCGATCTATAAAGTTGCCGCCCGATCAGCTCCGGATACATATGTTGTCGACCGTGGCAGCTACTGTGATGAATGCCGCCAGTGTGTGGAAGTTTGCCCAAGCCAGGCAATCAATCTGGAGGAAAAGCCGCGTTTAATGGGCATCAATGTTGGGGCAATTATCCTGGCAATCGGATTCAAGGCTTTTGACCCAAGCCCGTATGGCGAGTTGGGTTACGGACGCTACCAAAACGTGATCAGCGCGATGGAGTACGAGCGCCTGGTCAGCCGTTCCGGCCCGACAGAGGGAATCATCACACGCCCTTCGGACGGAAAGCGTCCTGAGAGTATTGCCTGGCTTCAATGCATTGGCTCTAGAGACCAGACAAACAACTACTGTTCTTCCATCTGTTGTATGTATTCAACCAAAGAAGCCATTCTGGCAAAGCAAAGACTTGGGGAAGACGTGGATTGCAGCATCTTTGTGATGGATGAGCGCGCCTTCAATAAAGAGTACAGTAAATATTTAAGAAAAGCTCAAAGCCAGCACGATATACATTTCCAGTACTGCCGCATCTCTGAAATAAAGGAAGACCCGGTTTCAAAAAACCTTATTTTGACCTATTCAAATCCCGATGGAAGCAAATTTACGAAGTTTTTTGATGTCGTGATTTTGGCAACCGGTCTGCAGCCTGCAGAATCTGCTCCCCTCCTGGCAAGGCAGCTAAATATCCAGCTGAACGAGCAAGGATTTTGCGAAACAGATAAATTTACACCCCTGCAAACCAGCCGTCCGGGAGTTTTCGTGTGTGGCGCTTTCTCGTCACCGAAAGAAATCTCCGAGACCATCCTGGACGCCAGCGGCGCGGCTGCCGAAGTGATGCGGCTGATGAATGACCAGCTCAACACGCATCGTTTCACGAAAGATTTACCATTCCTCTATCGGGGTGAGCTGCCTCCGGAAATTGAGACCAATGGACAGCCAGTGCGGACCGGGGTGTTTGCCTGCAACTGCGGTAAAACCATCTCTGATGCATTGAATTTTCCGGCGATAATCACCCAGGTCGCGGCGATGCCAAATGTAGTTGAAACGCAGATGGTTGAATTTGCTTGCTTCCCCGAAGGACTGGAGCAGATCAAACAAACCATCCGGGAAAAACAGCTCAACCGGGTAGTGATCGGAGGATGCAGTAACCGGACGCATGATTCCCTGTTCCAGCGTTCCATCCGAGAAGTTGGCCTGAACCCATATTTGCTGGAGATGGTCAACATCCGCGAGCAGTGCGCCAATGTGCATCTTTGGCAAAAAGAGCTAAGCAATCGGAAAGCAGTTGAACTTCTCAGGGTCGCCGTGGGCAGGGTGCACCACGCCAGGCCGATCCAAAAGCAGAAGCACCGCAGCCGTCCGGTTGCGTTGGTGATCGGCGGCGGTGTGGCGGGGATGTCCGCTTCCCTGGCGATTGCCGACAGCGGGTATCAGGTCCACCTGGTGGAAAAATCTGAGATGCTGGGTGGAAACCTGAATAACCTCTATTATGTTGCGGAAGCCTATAACCCTCAGCGACTGCTGCGCGATATGGTCAACCGGGTTCGCTCTCACCAGCGGATCACAACCCACACCCGGTCTGAAGTTGCCAGCCATGAAGGGCATGTGGGATATTTCCGCACAACGATCCATACCAAGCTCCATAACGGTTTCTCAGAAGAGGTCTATCTGGAACATGGTGTCACGATCATTGCTACCGGGGCGCAGGAACTGCGTCAGCACTCCCTGCTTGACCTGCCGAACGTGATCACCCAGCGTACATTCGAAGATATATTTATCCACAACCCCGAAAAAATTGCAGCGTTAAACGATGTTGTTATGATCCAGTGCGTGGACCCGGAGAATGGAGTACAGCATTACTGTTCCCGAGTATGCTGCACCAACACCATGAAAAACGCCATCCGTTTGAAGCTGTTCAACCCCGAATGCCGCGTGACGGTATTGTTCAAAGATATTGTCACCTATGGATTCCGGGAAACCTTCTACACAGACGCAAGGCGGCACGGGGTTGTTTTTATCCGCTATTCGGATGAGCAACCGCCAGAGATCAGCTGGGATGATGAACGAGGCTCGTTATCCGTCAACGTTTATGACCATGCGCTTAATCGAAGGCTGGAAATCCCCGCAGACCTGATCCCGCTGGCCATGCCGATCATACCTTCGTCAGGCACAAGATCCCTGGCTGAGATGTTTAACGTCTCCATTTCAAGCGAAGGATTCTTCAAGGAAGCCCAGCTTAAGCTGCGTCCGATGGACTTTTCACGGGAAGGCATCTTCCTGGCAGGTATGGCTGCTTATCCAAAGTTTACTGAGGAATCGATCACCCACGCCATGGCCGCTGCAGCACGGGCGCTGCCCCTTCTGGCACAGGATTCCCTGTATCTGGGTGGGGTGGTCGCCCAGGTTGACCCGGAGAAATGTGTTGGATGTCTGACATGCACCCGGGTATGCCCATTTTCAATCCCAGAAGTGATCCAGGAGGAAGGGCGGGCAGGCGTTGGCGGATTGGGCGGAGCCGCATTTATAGACAGCGCGCAATGTCAGGGGTGTGGCACCTGCACTGGGGAATGCCCGGCCAATGCCATTCAGCTGCTGCACTACACCGACCAGCAGATCATGCTCCAGGAAATTAACGGGCTGGGAGCATGGCAGACCAGCGTCAGCCCAGGATACCAGCAATGACGATTTTACGGCAACCTCATACATTTGAACCGCAGATCACCGCTTTCTACTGCCTGTATTGCGGGTATATGGCTGCAGATACGGCCGGGATTGTCCGCATCCAATATCCGGCGAATGTAAAATTCACCCGTCTCCCTTGTTCCGGGAAAACTGACATCCGGTATATTTTGGAAGCCTTTGAACAAGGCGCGGATGGAGTTTATATTGTCGCCTGCCCGATCGGGAACTGTCACCATGTGCGGGGAAATGAACGCGGGCTTGCCAGGGTCAAGCGGGCAAAAAGCCTGCTGGATGAGATTGGCTTGGGCGCGGACCGGCTGGAGATCTTCTTTATGTCTGGCGGGCAGGGGCATACCTTTGCGATGTGCGCCCAACAGATGGTCGACCGCATGCGGGCACTGGGTCCCAATCCATTAAAAATGTCGGAACTTGTCCGGGTTGAGGACAATGAAGAAATGCAGGATGATGAGAACAAATATCTTGACCGCAGATTCCCTCACCACAAACATGAGGATCCCAAATGAGATCTGACAACGGACGGGAACGTTTGCCAAACGGCGCAGTGATGGTAGTAGGTGGTGGGATTGCTGGAATGCAAGCCTCCCTCGACCTGGCCGACCAGGGATTCAAGGTCTATCTGGTTGAGAAAGAATCTGCGATTGGCGGCAAGATGGCCCAGCTGGACAAAACTTTCCCCACAAACGACTGCGCCATGTGCACGATCTCGCCCAAGCTGGTGGAAACTGCCCGGCAGCCCAATATTGAGATCATGACGACCACGGAGGTGCTGGATATCCAGGGTGTGGCGGGAGATTTCCAGGTCAGGGTCGAGCACAAACCCCGGTATATCCTCACCGACCAGTGTGTGGCCTGTAACGACTGCGTGGATGTCTGCCCGGTGGTGGTGCCAGATCCGTTTAATGAAGGACTTTCTCAGCGCAGGGCCGTTTACAAGCTTTATCCCCAGGCGACTCCCAACGCCTATGCGATTAATAAACTCGGTATCGCTCCCTGCCGGGATGCCTGCCCGGCGGGTCAGCGTGCCCAGGGCTACATTGCCCTGATCCGGGAAGGCCGTTGGGATGATGCCCTGAGAGTGATCAAACTGGATAATCCTTTCCCTGGAATTTGCGGCAGGATCTGCAATCATCGTTGTGAATCTTCCTGCAACCGCGGCCAATTCGACGAACCGATCAATATCCGTGCCCTGAAACGCTTTGTGACCGACAAAGTGTATCAAAACCCAAGAGTGCCCCGTAAAGCTGTTCCCAGGCAGCACGATGAAAAAATAGCGATCATCGGGGCTGGACCCTGCGGCTTGACGGCTGCCCAGGACCTGGCGCTGGCCGGGTACCCGGTTTCTGTCTTTGAGGCAATGCCCGTTGCCGGCGGGATGCTCCGGCTGGGCGTCCCGGAATTCCGGCTGCCGGTAGAGGTCATCGAGCGCGAGGTGCAGGATATCCTGGACCTTGGCGTTGAACCGCATCTCAACCATATGGTCCACAACCTGGACGACCTTTTCGACCAGGGATTCGACGCTGTGCTGATCTCTGTGGGCGCCCATGAGGGCATCCGCTTGCCCATCCCCGGTGCAGACCGGGAAGGGGTGATCATTAATACCCATTTCCTGCGGGATGTGCGCCTGGGGAAATACCAGCCGGGAGAACCGCTCTTAAACCAGCTAGGTGAGCATGTTTTGGTCCTGGGGGGCGGAAATGTAGCTATCGACTGCGCCCGTACTGCGGTGCGCTTGGGAAAAAAGGTTTCGATGGCATGCCTGGAAAGCCGGGAAGGCATGCCCGCCCACCAATGGGAAGTGGAAGCAGCATTGGAGGAAGGTATCACCATCCATAATGACTGCACATTTGAAGAAGTGCTGGGCGGGCAAAATGGGTACGTTTCCGGGGTGGCCTGCTCGAAAGTCTCTTCCTTCCGATTTGACGAAATGGGCAAGCTGCACCTGGAAAAGTCTCCGGACAGCCTGCATACGATTGAATGCGATACGGTCATCTTTTCTGTCGGGCAGCGCGCCGGTCTGGCTTTTTTGCCGGACGACACCGGGGTTGGCCTGACATCCCGGCAGACGGTTGCGATCAACCCCAACACCTTCGCCGCTACCCGGCCGGGTGTGTTTGCCGCCGGAGACAGCGTTTCGGGGACTGCCTTTGTGATCGAGGCAGTGGATA
>QKGK01000065.1 GCA_003250455.1 Chloroflexota bacterium
GGTCTGGCTGGTGGATGATGGGCAGATTGCGGCTGACTACGCTGCCAAATCAGGCAGCTTTTACCTGCTGCGTCCCGACCGGCATCTGGCGGCCCGGCGCAGAAATTTAACCACGGAAGCAATGTCCGCCCTGGTCGGGGATGTCAAACGAATTTATAGATTACGGGGAATGTAGAATTATTCGCTGCGGATGGACTGAGGGTTTAGGGTGGCAACGAAGGGCAAATTGCGATACCCCTCGCGGTAATCGAGGCCATAGCCAACCACAAAGGCATCGGGGATATCGAAGCCTTTATATTTGATCGGCACCTCGATCTGACGGTTTTTACCCTTGTCAAAAAGCACACATACTTCCAGGCTGGCAGGCTGCCGGGCCTTGAGCGTGCGCAGCAGGTGGTTGAGGGTCATGCCGGTGTCGATGATGTCTTCCACAAAGAGCACATGCCGGCCGGTAATTGAGAGCTCCAGATCCTTGACCACGCGCACCAGGCCCAGGTTGCGCGATTCGGGAGAATAGCTGCTGATGGACATAAAATCCACTTCCAAAGGAATATCAATGGTGCGCATCAAGTCCACCATGAAGAAGACCACACCGCGCAGCACGCCTACCAGTAAAGGTTTTTTACCCACATAGTCGCGGGAAATGCGGCTGCCTAGTTCTTCCACACGGGTCTGGATCTGCTGCGAGGAAAACAACACTTTATCTACACCATCCAGCAATTCTCTGTTCAGGCTATATTCGTCCATCGGCCGGGCCTCCTGTTGCTTCTACCAAATCAATTCGCTACGGTAATTGTACTTCATAACGGCGTGCTTGCTGACGCGGGATACCTGAAGTATTCACTTAATACAAACAGAATATCCCCGACAATCATATTGGGGATATTCTGCTAAATTTTCCAGAGCGGTGATTGAAACGGTTGGAATCAGCCTGCTGCGTCTGCCTCGGATTTATTTTTTTCCGCCGGGTCCAAAAGGACAAGCAAACCCAACAGCCCCATATTGGAATACAGGGTGGGAGCAAGGAAAGGCGCCCCGCGGATAAAACGCTCCTGGATGACCAATCCCTCGCTGGTGAGGTTCTCGCCGATGTGCAGGCCAAGCCCGATCAACCCGACGACAATCAGCAGCACCATAGAGATTAAATACACACCCAAATCTCCACGATGGATCTTCTGGTACACCGCCATCAGAAACGCAACAATGGCAGAAAAAACGCCAATGGCGGTGGGAAGCCACAGCCAGGGATTGGAAAAACCTGTACGGGCATGGTCCAACACGCTGCTGATCAGAGTGGCCAGGATTCCCAGACTGATCATGATGAAGTATGCACGCGTCTTGCTGAAGGGCAGGTTCAGTGTCTTGCTGCCCAGGAGCTGCAAGCGCCCGGAATCGGTGGGAGATTCAATCCAGGATGCGCTGATCCCCATCCAGCCGACCAGCGAGAACATCAGCGGGCCGATGACGGGCGGCGCCCAGATGAGCAGGTCAATGGTGACCCGCTGCCCGGCAGGCGCAGTTGGTAAAATGCCGCGCACCAGGTGGAAATATGCGCCTAACAGCCCAACGATGATGCTGGAGACAAGGACAACATTGGCAAGCATGACCGCAATATTGCGCCGCTTGAGAGCGATCCCCCCGGCGACCAACAGCAA
This sequence comes from Chloroflexota bacterium, assembly GCA_003250455.1. Lineage (GTDB taxonomy): Bacteria > Chloroflexota > Anaerolineae > Anaerolineales > UBA11579 > UBA11579. Next base: position 1,656 of record QKGK01000065.1, read on the forward strand.
GACACCGGCCACCGGCCCAAAAATGATCGGAATCCATTCCCGCGGGACGATTGTCCCGCTGATTGAATGGGCAAGGTAAATGTCAAATCCCAGAAAAATCTCGTTGACCGCCGCCATCAGCAAAATAAACTGATCACGGGTGAAGGGAAGTTTTACCTTGCGAAGCCAGGGAAAAACTTCAGCCAGGTAGTACATGTCTACGGTTCCAATCCGGCGGCTTCCAGCTTGCCATCCACCATTTCCCTTAGTTCAGCAAGATCGGACAGCATTTCGTAAGCGCCATGCCATTGGGTGTAGTCCGGCCCCTGCATCCAGGCGCCGAATTTGGCCGTCCGCCCCCAATGGTGCCAAAGCTCAAAGAAAACGAAATCGATCGGCTCATCAAATGGATCATCCGTTATTAAGCCGTTATCTTGCAAAGGCTTGATGATCTCCCGGCTTTCCAACACCCAGGCATTCACTTTTTCTACCAGCGCATCGCCGTCTGCATAGAAATCTTCCAGCCAGACTTCGTTGTGGCATTCGCCGCAAACCGTCTGCATGCGTACCTGATTATCCTGCCAAGCCGGGCGGCGTTCGCTGACGGGGGCAAACAGATACCAGGTGAGGCGCTCGCCGACATCATGCGTGGTGGCGGTGCCGCCAAAGCCGCTAATGTGGCAGGTAGCGCAGGTCGGCGCGGGGAAGTCCTGTACGGTGAGCATCCCCGGTTCAGTGTCCCATCCCCAGTCGTCGCCACCAGTTGCATAAGCAATTCCATGCGGCGATTCGGTGTAGATCTCAAACTGCGGGTGGTCCGGCCCGATATGGCAGGCGTTGCAGGTTTCCGGCTTGCGGACCTGCTCCAGGCTGAACTCGTGCCTCAGATGGCACTTCTGGCACTGCCCGACAGAACCATCTTCGGCTGGTTTGCCAATATTATGGCAGGCTTCACAGGCAAACCGGGTGATCTCCGGGCCTTCCAGATGGTAGATTTCATTGCGTGAACGGTCCGGGTTGTAGGAACCTTCAGGAATATTTTGATACATGGCAAGCAGGTTTTCATCCAATGCCTGCGCCCCGGCATAGGCGACGTATGAAGGAATGGCATGCCGGCTGGCATTGTACTGGTCCACTTCCGCCTGGTGGCAATCCTCACACATGGCGGTGGTCGGTGAGGCCAAAATGTACACCCCTTCGTGCTCTTCTGCGCCAGGATAGTCCACCGCCACCTGATGGCAGTCCTCGCATTCAACCTCAGCTCCAGCCATGGTGCTGTGACCATACTGCTCCACAATACCAGGGGTCGTTTTGCGGTGGCAGACCACACATTCATTATTGCTGTTCGCCAGCGCGTCCACTTTTTGATCGGCAGCAGGTTCGCTGCCGGAACTGATCGCCAGGATCACCAGGATCAACGCGGCAACCACAATGACCCCGATCAAACCTATCAGCCAGGTTCGTGTTCCGGGACGTTCGAATATGCTCATTTGGGCCTCCTCTTGCCTATTATTGAGATACTCTGATCTATATAAATTTATCCAATTCTTTTGTGGTGTTTTCAGTATACAATACCTTCCTTTTACAACAAAATTGGATATTCTTTTCGCCCGCCAGCCTAGCCTCAAGCATCTAAGTGCGGCATATAGACGGGATCAACCACATAAGACAACCCTTCCATCCCGGTTTACACGCCATTTAACGACACCTCTACCAGGCGATGAACATCTGCTTAGGCGAATCAGACAGATTCGGCCGTTTTTAGATTAAAAACTTGACTCGCGATGGATTTTTCTATATGATATAGATGACAGGGCGTTCAAAGAAACTTGCCCGTACCTTTCAAATTGAATTTATCCGAAAGCAAACAAGTATGGATCCGAGATACCTGCAAAAAAACGCAGATTGACCGGGTGCCGAAAATTTGCTGAAAGATAAAGAAAATTCTTTACCTAAAAAATCTTGCAAAAGATAAAAATTGTAAAGAAGCCAATCAGAGTATTTTTATATAGCTGAGCGGATTTGAAAAGATACAGAAAGGTTACTTAGAACCCCTGTCACTTTTTAATTTAATCACTCCCCCACCAAGAAATTAATCTATCCCATTCTGCAGCACATCCGCCTTAAGGATACCCAAAAATGGCAGGTTGCGGAACTTTTCCCGGTAGTCCAGGCCATACCCGACCACATAGTAATCCGGGATATCGAACCCCTTATACTTGATCGGCATATCGATTAAGCGGCGCTTATCTTTATTGAAGAGAACACACACCTCAATGCTGGCGGGCTGCCGGGTTTTTAGGGTGCGCAGCAAATAATGAAGGGTTAAGCCGGTATCGATGATATCCTCCACAAACAGGACATGCTGACCGGTAATGGAGATTTCCAGATCTTTGACCATGCGCACAAGCCCCATATCGCGGGATTCGGGGGAATAGCTGCTGACGGACATAAAATCCACTTCCAGGGGAATATCGATGGAACGCATCAGGTCAACCATAAAGAAGATCACCCCCCGAAGAACGCCAACCAGCACCAGCGACTTCCCGGCATAGTCACGGGAAATGCGGTTACCCAATTCTTCTACGCGGGTCTGGATCTGCTGTGGGGTGAACATCACGCGTTCAATATTTTGCATCATTTGAGGGTTGATGCCGTAATCTTCCATCAGTCATCCACCTCTTTTGGCGAGTGATTATTCTGTGCTTTTGACCCTGCAATCTCACTGGCCTCATCCAGCAAGCCATATTTGAGCATCAGGTTGCGGACCTCACGGCGTTTAAAAAGTTTAATGTTGACGTCCGGATAAAGTTCCTGCATACGTTTGAGCTTGCGGTTCTTAAAAGATGACTGCTCAGGGCGCACTGTGGTGAGTTCTATATAAAGGTCTTGCTCAGGGAGGTAAAAATCGGGGGCGAAGGCTTCGGTCACATTACCCTTCTCGTCCCTTTCCAGGGGGAAAGTCTTCGGCTCGTACTCCCACTGAATGCCATAAAAGTCGAGAATTTGCGCAAAGACCTTCTCAGCCTCATGAACGAAGGGTGTTGACTTGTCTGAATCAGTCAAGAGGTACCTCCTGAAACGAACATTAATTGGGCCTCATGCGGACCGCGGCACACAAGCCTTCTGCGGCAGCGTCCAGATCGATGAGCCCGGTATTGATAATCGCATGATAATAGGCGGGGTCGTCCCAATTGATGTGATAAAAACGTTCCAGGTAGCTTGCCCGATAGCGGTCGCTATCCTGGATCTGCGCTTCAGCTGCCTGCCGGGGAATGCCATGCGCTTCCACAATGCGCTGGATGCGGGTCTCCATGGGAGCGATGACGCGCAAATGAAATACCTGGGGATGGTCTCGCAGGATGGCCTGCCCGGCACGCCCGACGATGATCACATCGCCCTTGTGCGCCAGGTCTTCGATGATGGTTTTTACTGCATCCAGATAGAGCTGCTGTTGGGAAGGGTCCGGTTCGAGACCAAACAGGCCGAGTTCATCAATGGTTGCCAGGGCCATATCCGGGGATTTTGCCATTCGGGCAGCTTCGTTGATCAGTTCCCGTTGGACAAGTGCATACCCTAACCTTGCGGCGACCTTGCGCCCCAGGGTGGTGCCCTGACTACCTAACTGTCGCGATATGGTGATCACGGTCATAAATTGGTGCTCCAGCGGTTTGGTTCCATAAACCAGTGTTAATTGTACATCAACACCGGTTTGGACGCTATTTTACCGGAGGGTTCTTTCTCCACCATTCCCATTTAAATACCTTCTCATTCACCGGTATTTTTACAAAGCGCATCCAATTTGTTGTAAAATTTGAAATATGAACACAACTCATGCCGGCTTGGTTAAGCAATCCAGCTTATTCAAAGGGGTTTCCGAAAATGGATTTTCCGAGATCGTAGAAAAGGCGGTGGCCCGCTCGGTCGAAGAAGGAGGTTTTTTCTTCCTGCAGGAAGACCCGGCCACTCACGCATATGTGCTTCTGGACGGGCGCGTGAAGATGCTCCAACTCACCACAAACGGACAGCAGATCATTATGCGGATCATCACCCCCGGGCAAACATTTGGCGGGATCGCCCTGCTGAACCCCGAAGCGGGCTACCCCGCGACCGCCCAGGCGGTGGAGGACAGCACGGCAGCTGCATGGAACACACAAGAACTGCGAAAAATTTCGGAGACTGAACCTTCCATCCCTGTCAATGTGATGAGCCTGATGCACGGCTACATTTCGGAATTGCAGGAGCGCCAGAAAGCCTTGGCCACCGCCCGCGTGGAGCAGCGGATTGCCCGCATACTGCTCAAACTGGCAGCGCAGTCCGGGAAGAAAATGGAAGAAGGGATCCTGATCGATATTCCCATTACCCGTCAGGATATCGCTGAGATGAGCGGAACCACGTTGTATACCGTCAGCCGAACGCTGAACGAATGGGACCGGGACGGACTGCTTAAGATTGGGCGGGAAAAGGTAGTCGTCTGTGATCCTCATCAATTGGTCATGATTTCCGATGATCTGATCGAAAAAGAATAACCCTGATCAACCCAAAGATTATTATTCAGAAATTGGCCCCTTCCTTGCGCTAACGCAAAGAACAATTGCTCTCAC
>QKGK01000446.1 GCA_003250455.1 Chloroflexota bacterium
ATCAGCATAATGGCGTCTGCCAGGTAAAATTCCCCTTTGGTCATCAGGTTTTGGTTCATCTGCTTGTCGATGGCGGCCAGCAGGTCTTCACCCCGGCGGAAGTAGTAGTACCCCACCACGGCCAGGTCGTTTTCCATGCTGTCAGGCTTTTCGATGAGCTTCTGCACATAGCCAGCTTCATCCGTGACGACCACGCCGAAGCGGCGCGGGTCTTCCACTTGCTTCACCCAGATGACCGCTTCTTCCTGTTCCTGATCGTCCAGCAGGAAGGACATATCATTCTGCACGATCGTATCGGAAAAGAGCACCAGGGTGGGGCCTTCTAGCTGCTCGCGCGCCATGGCGATGGCGTGGGTCTGGCCGAGCATTTTTTCCTGGACGTAGTAATTGGTCTCCACATCCGGGTAATTTGTTTTCATGTAATCCTGGATCTTATCGCCCAGGTAGCCGATAATGAACACCAGCCGGCACTCGTTCAGGTCTGCGGCGGTGGAAACAATATCCAGCACGTGGTCGAGCACAGTTTTGCCGGCGATCTGCACCAGGGGTTTGGGCTTGCTCCATGTGTGGGGGCGCAGCCGGGTGCCGAACCCGGCCATGGGAATTACAACGGTCAGTTTTTTGCTGCTCAAAGGGTCTCCTATTACGTTAGTTTACGGCAAACCAGCAGGCCTTTGCCTACCGGGAGGGTGATATGGTCGATGGTCTCATCTTCTTCCACCAGGGAGAGAAATTTTTCCAGGTTTTGCCGGTGGTTGATGACATTATCGGCCACAAGCAGCCCGTCCGGGATCAGGTTGGGGCCGATGCGCTCATAAAATTCGGCGTACATTTCTTTTTCGGCGTCCAGAAAGCAAAATGCGATCTCGGCATAGTCGCTGATGTGGCCGCGGGCGTCCCCGTTCTTTAATTCTACCAATCCGCTTACTTTGGCTGCCTTGAACGTTTCCTTTGCAAGGGCTGCCTTGGCGGGCAGCAGTTCGAAGGTGACCAGGGTCTTGCCCCGCATACGGGCTGCCAGGCTGAGCCACAGGGCGGAATATCCCGCACTGGTGCCGATCTCCATCCAGGTGCCTTTTGTGGGGGCCGAGGCTGCCAGAAAGGCCAGTACCCGCCCGGATTCCGGGGTGATTTGCCGAAGACGCTGGCTGCGAGGAGTGCCGTCTTGCCGGTCGAGAGCGTCTATTTCTTCCAGTTGGTGCATTCGGTCGAGCACCGGTTTAGGTATCTGGTGGAACATCGCTACTCCAATTTTCTCTTGCAGGCAGTGGAGCGTGCGGCAGGGCGACCTGCTGGTGGTAGTATTTGTATTTTACCAGTCAATTGAATTCGAGGTTTGGCTGAGAGGGCGGCGATTTGTGATTAGTAAACAGCTAACAGTTTACAGCAGGTAGTGTACAGCTAAAAAATCCACTGCTGAAAATTGGAGTTGATTGTGCTGCCTGGATATTCCAGGGGGATCCCTCGCTATGTCTTTCAGGCGTCATGTGAATCGTTAGGAGCGCACGGCCGTGCGCTCCTTCGTCCAGTATAAAAAGCCTCTGAGATTGCTTCGCTTCGCTCGCAAAGACAAAATCTTGGGGTGTCATTGCTGCTGAAATTT
>QKGK01000577.1 GCA_003250455.1 Chloroflexota bacterium
TGGTGCGACATGACCCACTGGCAGGCTTTTTCGAATACAGCGGGGCTATCGGCGGCGCGCAGGCTGGCAAGCCAGGCGGGGTAGTTGGGCGGGGTGGTGAGGTATGCGCCGCCGACCTGGTGCAGCTTGCTTTTGGTCTGCTTGACCGCCTCTTTGAACTTGCGGCCTTTTTCCAGCTCGGCCGCCCCGATGCGGGCGACCAGCGCCGGGTTGATCGGGGCGTATTTGGCGCTTTTGTGCACTTCCTCCAGCAGGCGGGTAAGGGTATCATCCATAAGCGGCTCGCATGCGTTCTTCCAGCAGGCGCATAAAGCGCAGGTTGTGGATGGTGGTCAGCCGGTGAAAGAGGTGGTCGTTCAGCTTGAACAGGTGATTGAGGTAGCCGCGCGAGTAGCGCTGGCAGGTCTCGCAGTCGCAAAATTCGGAGACCGGCAGGTCGGCGCGGATGTGTTCGTCGTCGTAAATGTAGAGGAAGCGGAACCAGTCCCCGGTCAGGCCGTCCGGCCCGGTGAAGGTGTACAGTCGTCCGCGGCGGGCGTCCCGGGTGGGGAGGGCGCTGTCAAACATCTGGTAGCCCATTTGGGCGGTGGCGACCACGTTCTCCGGGTGGCCGATCCCCAGGGCGTGCAGCGGGTACTGCGGCGGGATCAGCTCGCGCACGTAGCCGACCATTTCTTCCAGCAGGTTGTAGTCTTCGTCCAGCGGCCAGCCGCCGTAGCCGTAGCCGTCGAAACCGATCTCCAGCAGGGCATCGGCACAGCGCTTGCGCTGGTCTTTCTCGCCGCCTCCCTGCACCACGGCAAACAGGCACGGGATCTGGTCTGCTTCCAGGCCGCGTTCGTCCACCAGACGGTCGAACTCGCTCCGGCAGCGTTTGGCCCAGGCAATCGTGCGGTCTACGGCCTCAGCCTGGGTGTCGGCGTCCTCGTCCACGTGGGTGCAGTCGTCCAGGCAGATGACCACATCGGCCCCGAACCCCAGCTGCAGCTGGATGGTCTTTTCAGGGGTCAGCTGGTATTTGCGCTTGCTCCCCGGCTGGCGGAAGATCAGCCCGCGGTTGTTGATGCTGCCCTGCTTGGGGTTCTCGCGGATCAGGGAGTAGGCCTGGAATCCGCCCGAGTCGGTGATGATCGGCCCCTGCCAGCCGGACATGTGGTGCAAGCCGCCCAGCGCCCCGACGGTGGACGCGCCCGGCTTGAGCATCAGGTGGAAGGTGTTCATCACCAGCGCCTGGGTGCCAAGGGTTTCCAGGTCAAAGGCGGAAACGCCGCGCACCACGCCGCGGGTGGCGTCCGGCAGGAAAACGGGAAAATTCAGCGTGCCGTGGGGGAGTTTGAGCGAGGTTTGCATAGCCCTATTTTACCCTGTGATGGGGAGTGTCTGCACGGTATAATATGGGGGAGTGGAGAAAACCGGACGGAAGGCGTGTTTACTGTGCTGTTTCTGTCTGACAAAAGGTGTATGATAGGTAGGTATTGAAAAACCAGAGCAAAAACCTTTGCAAGGGTGTATTCACTTGCACATCCTTCGGCGAAGGATAACCCGTAGTGTTCCATCAAATATCATTCGATGGGTTCCAAAGTTTATAGACGGAACACTTT
>QKGK01000143.1 GCA_003250455.1 Chloroflexota bacterium
GCGTCCGGCGAGGGGCCGATAAAGATGATGCCCTCATCGGCACACAATTGGGCAAAATCGGCATTCTCGGATAAAAACCCATACCCCGGGTGGATTGCCTGTGCCTTGCTCTTTTTCGCCACTTCGATCAATTTCTCCATCCGCAGATAAGACTGCGAAGCAGGAGCCGGGCCAATGCGGTAAGCCTCATCGGCATAGCGCACATGCAGGCTCTTGCGGTCCACCTCGGAATATACCGCCACCGTCCCCACGCCCAGCTCGCGGCAGGCGCGCAGCACCCGGACGGCGATCTCCCCACGGTTTGCAACCAGAACTTTGTTAAATGGCATTGTGCTCCTGTTCAGAGTTCAATCACAGCATGGATGTTGGCGCAGCCAACTCCTAGTGTGATTTGCCAATGGCAAATCACAACGGGATATTCCCGTGTTTTTTCGGTGGATTTTGATCCCGCTTGTTTTCCAGCATATTGAGCGCATTGATCAGCCGTGGGCGGGTCTCACCGGGTTCGATCACATCGTCGATGTAGCCGTAGGAAGCGGCAATATACGGGTTGGCGAACTTGTCGCGGTAATCGGCCACCAGCTCGTCCTTGCGGGAGGTTGGATCGTCCGCCTCGACCAGTTCCTTACGGAAGATGATATTGACAGCCCCATCCGGCCCCATCACGGCGATCTCCGCTCCCGGCCAGGCGACGTTAAAATCAGCCCGGATGTGCTTGCTGCTCATCACGTCATACGCCCCGCCATACGCCTTGCGGGTGATGACCGTCAGCTTGGGCACTGTGGCTTCGCAGAAGGCGTACAGCAGCTTTGCCCCCGAGCTGATCACCCCGCCGTGCTCCTGGTCTACACCTGGAAGGAAGCCGGGCACGTCCACAAAGGTGATGATCGGGAAGTTGAAGGCGTCGCAAAAGCGCACAAACCGCCCGGCCTTTTTGGAGGAATCGATGTCCAGCGCGCCCGCCAACACCGCAGGTTGGTTCGCCACGATCCCTACCGGACGCCCGCCCAAACGGGCAAACCCGACCACAATATTAGCCGCATACTCGGCGTGGATCTCAAAGAATTTCCGGTCATCGACGATCAGGCGAATGACATCTTTCATGTCGTAAGGCTTGCTGGGGTCTTCCGGGATGATCGTATCCAGCGCTTCTTCCCGCCGCAGGGGATCATCGCCGCTGTCGAACAGGGGAGGATCCTCCATATTGTTCTGCGGCAGAAAAGCGAACATTTCGCGCACCAATGCCAGGGTTTCCACCTCGCTGTCCCCGGCCACATGGCATACCCCGGAGGTATCCGAGTGCACGCCCGCCCCGCCAAGCTCTTCAAAAGAAACGTCTTCGTGGGTGACCGTTTTGACCACTTCCGGCCCGGTGATGAACATATAAGAGGACTCTTTGACCATAAAAATAAAGTCCGTGATCGCCGGGGAGTACACCGCCCCACCCGCACACGGCCCCATGATCACGCTGATTTGGGGGATCACCCCGGAGGCGAGGGTATTGCGCAGAAAAATATCTGCGTACCCCCCCAGGGAGACGACACCCTCCTGGATGCGCGCCCCGCCGGAATCGTTCAGGCCGATCACGGGGGCGCCGTTCTTGAGGGCCATATCCATGATCTTGACGATCTTCTGGGCATGTGCCTGCCCCAGGCTGCCGCCAAACACGGTGAAGTCCTGGGAAAAAACATACACCAGCCGGTTATCAATCGTCCCCCAGCCGGTCACCACGCTGTCTCCCAGATATTTGCGCTCCCCCAGGCCGAAATCCTCTACCCGGTGGGTGACGAAAGCATCCGTCTCCCGGAAAGAGCCTTTGTCCAGCAGCAGTTCGATGCGCTCTCGGGCAGTCAGCTTGCCGCGGGCGTGCTGCGCCTCGATGCGCTTCTCTCCACCACCCAACCGGCTTTCAGCGCGCTTTTCGCGTAGTTCTTCAATCTTGCTCTTTTTGGTCATTGTCCTCTCCAAAGAAATTTCTCACCGCCGGGAGCGCCAGACTCCCCCACACCAGCGCCAGCAGCACAACCGTCGCTCCCCCCAGGAACGGCCAGTTGGTCGTGCGTATCTCACTTTTCCCAATGAAGACCTGATCTATCCAATAATAGCCTGCATAAGTTACCGCCAGGATACGGGCCGCCCTCCGAGCCCAGGGCTTGCCGCCCCATAACCCCACTACAGCCGCCAGCCCACAAACGCCCCAGACAAACCCGGTAACGGCCTGATAATGCGGGGACACGGCCGCATTCAGGCTGGACAGGTAGCTCCACAGACGGATGCTTTCAACAAAGCGCACCCATTCCGCTGCTGTGAACAGGGTGAACACAATCACAGTGATGAAAAGAATCCAGGGACGTTTAAAGATCATTTATCTCGTTGTATGTCGAAATGGTCAAAGTCTTTGCCGGTAGGCTTGCAGGTCGGGGATGTGGTCGTAATAATGCCCGAAGGTATTCCCACCCAGCAGTCGCATCAGCGAGCCCGCCGAGTAATTCGGCCGGGATTCATCCGCCCACTGTTCGAAGGAATAGTGCTCGATCATCGAAAGAATCAATGTCTCGTTGGCCTTAAATTGGTCCAATACTGTCTCCAGGGGAAGCGTGCGCACCCATTCATCCACCTGCGCATTGAGCGCATCAAAATCCTCGATCAGGGCGACCGGCAAACCGGCAGCGACGATCGGGATGCGCACCAGGGCAAAGGTCTCCCACCAACAAATGTGGGCGATCATGTCCTTCACCGACCATTCCGGGTGCGGGCCGGGCCGCTGAACCATGTCTTCCTCGGAGACCCCATCCCATTGAGAAGATAATAGCTTGCGGGTCTCCGTAAATAGTTGGGCCAATTCTGTTTGATTGGTTGGGATCTCAAAAGGGAGTTCGCTCATTTCTTAACCTGTTCCTTTTTGGTACACTACGGGATCGCCAGTACCACCTTGCCCATCTGCTCGCCGCTCTCCAGCCGGGCCTGTGCTGCACGCGCTTCTTCCAGGGGATACGTGCGGTCGATCACGGGCTGAAGCTTGCACTCAAAGACCAGCGACATCACCGTTTTGAAGTCGTTGATCGTGCCCATGCTGGAGCCGATCAGGCTGAGATGTTTGCCGAAAATATAGCGGTTATCGATCTCGAATTTAGCTCCGCCGGTATTCCCGACGGTGAGGATGCGCCCGCCTTTGCGGGCCGCCCGGAAGCTGTGATAGTACGTCGTGCCGACGTTATCCACCACCACGTCCACCCCGCGCTTATCCGTCAGTTTGTAGACCTCCCGCGACCAATTCTCCTGCGCCACCCGGTCAATGACCACGTCCGCACCCAGCGATGCCGCCAACGCCAGTTTTTCCGGCCCGGCGCCCACCACGATCACGGTCGCTCCGGTCAGCTTGGCGATCTGGATGCTGGCCGTATTGACCCCACCGGAAGCGCCTACCACCAGGACAGTCTCTGACGGGCGCAGCTGCCCGCGCGTGATCAGCGAATGCCAGGCGGTATGGTAGACCAACCCGGCGGCCGCGGCGGCAGGCGGGTCAAAGCTGGCCGGCATCTGGAGCAGGTTGCGTGCCGGGACGGTGATATATTCCGCATATGTCCCGGTGCGGGTCTCTCCCAGCAGCCCCCAATTGACACACTGGTTTTCCAGCCCGGCCCGGCAAAATTCGCAGGTGCCATCGCCCAGGTTGGCGTTGATCACCACCGGGGTACCGGGCATCCAACCGGTGACACCTTCCCCCAAAGCCGCCACCTTGCCTGCCCCATCCGCGCCCATAATAAAGGGATATTGGATGTGGATGCCCGGCCAGCCCTCCCGAACCCACAGGTCCAGGCGGTTCAGCGCGGCCGCTTCCAGGCGCACCAGCACCTCACCCGGGCCGGGTACCGGCTGCGGCAGGTCGCCGTATTCCAAAGCATCCAATCCACCGTGCTCTCTGATAAATACCGCTTTCATGCAAATATCCTCCAGTGATTGTCTTGAGGGGTCAAAACGATGAAATCATTATACCCGAAGTAATTCTTAGGGTTCCTGTTTGAAGAGCAAAAAAGGTGCGGTGATATTACCGCACCCTTTCTATATCCTTTCCGGTACTAATTACAGTTGATCTTGAAATTGATCGGGGAGGAAGTATAGGTTTTCTCTCCCACAGCGATCACCTTTGCAGTTGCCGTCACCGAAGAATTGGAGAACAAGGTATACGTGTAGGTGACCGTATAGCCACCGGTAAAACTTTCACTATAGTCCGGGGTGGCGTCAAACGAATAGCCCGGTGGCGAGATTGGTGTCAGGTCCAGGTAAAAATTCACTTTCCCGGCATTCGAGGTCGTCACCGTGTATGTAAAGGTCACTTGCGCCGGGCAGCTCCCGGAGTAATTGGCATCGTCCACCGAGACAGTTGCGCCGGTCACCTTAGCACCACCGGCGATACCTCCGCTGGTACCGGTACTGGTGGCGACAGCCCCCCCTTCTTCCACCGCATTGATCACCATATAGATCGAAAGCGGGGTGCCCTCGTCATCGATGCCCACCAGCTCGTCGTCCCCATTACGCAGCTGCCAATAGCTGGTATATTCCCCGGCTTCATCAGGCACGATAAAATCCACCGAAAGGTCGACAAAATTATTGGGGCCAACCTCATTCGTCAGGTTGATCTTTTCCGGCGCGCCTAATATCTGGCCCTTATCAAACTCGAGGTAATAATCGGTTGTCCAGGTGGTGTCCCCCACATTCCGCACCCGCCAGGTCTTGGTGATCTCGTCTCCCAGTAGGTGTTCGCTGTAGTCCGGGATGGTGACATCGGCGACAAACTCTGCCCGGTCGTCCCCAACCACATCTTCGTTCTCATTGGTTGGGGTCACGGCTGTCGTGGCTGGCGTATCGGAAGGGAGTGCTGTCCCGGCAGGGGTGTCTGTAGCCTGGGGCACTTCGGTAGTCGCTTGCTGCGGCTGCGAGGTCAGCAAGGAGGCATCCACGGTTTGGGCCACCGCGGTTTGCCGGGCAGATGGGTCTTCTTCCTCAGTTGTCGGGGCATTGCAAGACACCAGCAAAAATGCCAGCGCCATCCACACAAAACCAACGAATAATTTTCGACTGATCCTGTTCATACGTCCTCCAGGCTACTCCTTATGAATGTAATTAATTCAGCATGATCCTGCCAACAAATTAAATTATACAATGGAGTTTCCCGGCTGAGGAATAAAATAATGCGATTTCCTCAGACTGCCCAAATGCTGCAGAAACGTGGACAAAAGCTGCTGTATAATCGTCCTATGAACAAAAAACTTCTGATCATCCTGATCCTGCTTTTGGTTACTGCCGGGTGCAGCACCAGCACGCCAGACGCAGCCAATGCCTCCCAACCAGCAGAACAAACAGACGCTGAACCAGCCACCAATACCCCGGAAGCTGAAAAAGAACCAGCGCCGACGGCAGACCTCAATCTCACGGAAGGACCAGACTGTAATGGAGAGGAACCGCACCCCATGGGGGAATCCATTGCCGACGTCTTCATCGACATCACCGACTACACCCAGGTGATGACCTGGTTCTGCAACGGCTTTGCATTTGAAGATATCGTCACCGCGCTGGAAACCCAACTGGCATCAGGAGAACCTGCATCCAACCTGCTGGCAATGGTCAAAAATGGCATGGACTGGGAATCCATCTGGGTGGAAATCGGAATTGTGGAAAATTAACCCTCAACCACCTGTTACCCATATCCTGTAATCCCCCTCCTGCGGTTTCATATTTACCAGCAGAAAAAACCAAAACGGGGGACCATTTAATGAATAATCTGAGGAGACTTTCTACCATCCTGGTCGTAATAGCATTGATGGCACTCATCCCTGTCGGGACAGTATTAAGCAATCAAAAGAAGGCACCCCGCCTGGTCAGCTGAACACCCCCCCGCCTGGACTGGAAAACAAACTGGAAAAAGAAAACAAAATTTCCCCAGGGCAGCTAAAAAAGACCCTCAGCCTTAGAGGATAAACTGAAAGCATACAAAAAAGGAGCGGATATCCGCTCCTTTTTGATTCCTTGCTTTTGGAATTGCCTGGGAGGAAATAAGTAGTTACGATTTCAGTCAGGGAAAACCATCCCTTTGCGTGAGGATTAAAAGGGATTCCCTGCGGGACTAATTAACCGCTAGTTCTCAGTGGACTTTTGGCGGGGTGCACTTTGCTTGCGGTTTACAAATTTGCCCATGTAGAAC
>QKGK01000558.1 GCA_003250455.1 Chloroflexota bacterium
GATCATCGTGGTGGTGACCACCGGTCCCCATCCGCCGCCGCCGATGGCATCCATGAAGCCGCCAAAAAGACCGAGGATCGGCAGGTGCCTGCGGAGCTTGGCGCTGAAGCCGTTGGCCGGTTTGAAAGCCTTGACCAGGATGCGCACGCCCATCACCAGTAGGTAGATGGCCACCCACGGTTTGATGGCATTTCCATCGATGTTGGAGAGTATGTAAGCTCCCGCTGCGCCGCCGATCACGCCGGTGATCAACAGCTTTTTGATGATCTCTTTGTCCACGTTCCCCAATTTCAGGTGAGAAGCGCCGGAGGCGGCCGTGGTGAATACCTCGGCGGTATGCACGCTGGCGCTGGCTAATGCAGGTGACACGCCGAGCCCCATCAGGAAGGAGTTTGCGCTGACCCCATAGGCCATTCCCAGTGAGCCGTCGATCAACTGTGCAATCAAGCCGACGACAAAGAACATCAGAAAGTCGAGTGTGAAAATGTTTTCCATAGTATGTCTCCTTGTGTGTATCTAAAATACTAAATGTCTATAGATTTACTATACTTTTATTCATAAAAGAACAATGACGACATTTGCCGTCATTGTGGTTTGAACCTGCCCTGTTTTAGCCAGGTTTCTGACAATTATTTGGTTTTTTTTCGATATTTTGTCTGGTCAGCCCCTGATTTGATGTTCTACCCGGCTATTGATATCCGCCAGGCTGGTTTGGTCCAGAATGTCGGAGATGGCGTCGCGCACATCCTGCATTGCCATGCGCAGGCCGCAGGTTTCCTCATCCGGGCAGCCGCATGGTTCGTAGGCCACATGGCTGACGCAGCGGATGGGGGCGATCGGCCCGTCCAGGATGCGTTTGATCTCTCCTAAAGTGATCTCTTCGGGGGGGCGAGCCAGGTAGTAACCGCCGCCGATGCCCATTTTGCTTTGCAGCACGCCGGCGTTTTTGAGGGTCAGGAGGATCTGCTCCAAATATTTGGCGGGGACGTTCTCGTGTTCGGCGATCTCGCCGATGGTGGCGCGCCGGTGTTCCTCGCGGATGCTGCCGAGATAGATCATCGCCCGTAGGCCGTATTCCCCTCGTTTGGATAAATGCATTGTACTCCTATAATCCCTAGTGATTTACTATACTTTCGTGATTATAGTCACAATTTGGTTTTGAGTCAAGGGGTTGGGAAGGAATCAGTCACCCAGTGAACAGGCACCGAGTGACCAGGTACATGGGACGGAATTTGTCATGCTGAGCGTCGATGTGAAACATCGTCAGGCGAAGCATCCGCAGGGGTTTCTAAACTGGCAACCCCACCTAAGGCGTAGACAGTCCGGGTAATTTGGTTGCCGGGAGCCCGAAGGTCAGCTAGAATGGAGGGTACTTATCAATTGTCCTTCGCATGGCCCCCATCCCGAAAATAACAGGATATGAAATGAAAGACGATGGAAATCTGGAATTTTCTCAGGATATGGCTTCATTTATGACCACGGAGCACTCTACCTTGAGTGGTGCACGCAGCATCATTAATGCTGAAATCTCCAGCCGCATCAATATTTATTTCACAACCCTTTCCGCCGTGCTGATCGCTGCAGCCTTTATTGCCCAAATAGAGTCGGCGGGCCAGCTGTTTTTATTGTTCGGATGGATCGCCGTTCCCTTGGTTATTCTGCTTGGGTTTTTTACCCTGGCCCGTTTGATCTTCCTGGGCGGGATGGATATGGTGACTATCCGGGCGATGAACCGGATCCGATATTTCTATGTCAAGGCTGCCCCGTCTGCCAGGACGTATATGCTGTTTCCTCCTTATGATGATATCCAGTCTTCCGCTTCGTATGCCGGCTGGAATTCAACGTTTCGGGGAAATTTACTCTCGAATGGTAACATCGTCAATATCACCAATAGTCTGGTTGCCGTTCTGGGGATCGGGGCAATCACCTATGAATATTTCGGGGTTCCCATCAATCAGTTCTTGCCTTATAGCGTAGTTGTATTGATCCTTTTTTACTCGCTTCAAGGGTATTTAGGGATGCTGCTTGTTCGCGGGGACCGCCGGCCTGAATATATGGAAAGCCGCTTTCCTTCACCGGAAAACGAGAACGAAGAAGGTTAGCAAACCACCGGAAGGCACAAAGCTTTTCCGCTTTTCTAACGACATCTATGTACAAAAAAACAGCCGGAGAACCCTCCGGCTGTTGGTTGGTGTGCAAATAATTTAGCGAGCGTCTTCTTCGGCGTTGAAGGGGACTTCGGCTTCCTGCGCCTGCTGCTGGGTGTGGTGCAGGGCGCGGATGCCGTTGCGCACCTGGTTGAGGGCGCGCTCCATTTCTATTTCCATCCTGGTGAGGGTTTCCAGCACGTAGTTGTCCGCCTCGATGCGGGTGACTTCGGCTTCGGCGTGGGCCTGGTCGATGATCTGCGCAGCTTTCACCTGGGCGGCTTCCACAATGGAATCGCGTTCCAGCAGGCCTTCGCCTTTTTCGCGGGCCAGCTGAATGGTGCGGTTGGCTTCTTCCTGGGCCTGCGCCAGCATTTTGTCGCGTTCGGCCAGCAACTTTTCGGCTTTCTTGACCTGATCAGGAATTGCGACGCGCATCTGGTCAATAATGTCCAGCATGCGATCTTCGTCCACGATCACGTTGTTGGTGAACCAGATCGGACGGCTTTCGTTAAAAAGCTCTTCTAAACGGTCTACTAAATGCAAAATATCCATAAGCACCCTCACACAGGTACACGAAAGTTTTTTATTTGATGTTGCAAGATTTAAGCCTACATGCAAACCAGTTTTTCGTCAACTAGGCAAGGCCGGTCAATTTTTTAGTCCCGCAGGGCGTTGGTGGCAAAGTCTGAGTTTGTACTTTTATCCTTGAACTTTTCCAGCAGGGCGGTGTTGACATGCGGGGGTACCATTTTGCTGACATCGCCGTTCAGCGAGGCGATCTCCCGCACGGTAGTGGAGGAGAGGAAGGTGTGTTCTTTACTGGTGATCAGCGCCATGGTCTCCACGCCGGGGGCCAGTTCGGTATTGGCCAGCGCCAGGCGGAACTCGTATTCAAAATCGGAGAAGACCCGCAGCCCGCGCACGATCACCTGGGCGTTGATCTCTTTTACAAAGTCTACCGTCAGGCCGTGGTAGCCGCTGATGCGGATCTTGGGGTTATCGGCAAAGGCTTTTGTCACCAAATCCATGCGTTCCTGCGGGGAGAATAACAGGGACTTCAGCGGGCGGGCATACACCGCCACAATGACTTCATCAAACAGCTTGGTCGCCCGGGTGGCAATATCAATGTGCCCGTTGTGGATGGGGTCGAAGGTGCCGGGATAGACTGCTCGGATCATCAGCTAATATCTCCTTCTCCCTGCGACCAGCGCTGCGCAAGGGTAGCCGCCAGCAGCGTGTGTTCCGGCTGCTGCAGGTCGGGGTCTTGCTCCAGCAGGGTCTGGGCGTGTTTGCGCGCTTTTTCGATCAGGCGGACATCCGTCAGGGAGGCCATTTGCAATTCGGAGAAGCCAGCCTGCCGGGTGCCGAGGAACTGTCCGGGGCCGCGCTGTTCGAGGTCTTTCTCGGCCAGCACAAAGCCGTCGGTGGTTTCGGCCATTACTTTCAGCCGTTCGTTTTCGGTGTCGGTTTCCGATTCAGGGATGAGTACACAGTAAGACTGCCCGCCGCCGCGGCCGACGCGGCCACGCAGCTGGTGCAGTTGGGCCAGCCCAAAGCGGTTGGCGCCTTCAATCACCATCACATTGGCGTTGGGTACGTCCACCCCCACTTCGATCACGGTGGTGGAAACCAGCACATCATATTCCCGGTCGCGGAACCGGGTCATGATCTGATCTTTTTCATCGGGCTTCATGCGTCCATGCAGCAGCCCAACCTTCAGCTTGGTAAAGACCTCTTCCTGGAGAACCTTATATTCTTCCACGGCGGCCTTGGTGTCGAGCTTGTCGCTTTCTTCCACCAGCGGGTAGATGATGAACGCCTGCCGGCCTTCATTGACTTCCCGGCGGATAAGGTTGTAGATGCGTTCGCGCTCGCGCGGGTAGAGGATGTAGGTATCGACTGGCTGCCTGCCGGGGGGCATCTCGTCCATCACGGTCAGGTCGAGGTCGCCGTAGACGGTAAGGGCCAGCGAGCGCGGGATGGGGGTGGCGGTCATCACCAGCAGGTGCGGGTTCTCGCCTTTGGCCCGCAGGACGGAGCGCTGCTGCACGCCGAAGCGGTGCTGCTCGTCGATGACGGCAAGCTGCAGGTTCTGGAAGGCGACCGGGTCTTCCAATAAGGCGTGGGTGCCGACCACCAGTCGGATCGCCCCGTTTTCCAGCCCGCCGCGGATCTCGTCTTTCTCTGCATTGGGGGTCGCCCCGATCATCAGGCGGACTTGCCAGGGTTCGAGCAATCCCTCTTCCCCGGCAAGCAGTTCAGTGAAGGATTTGTAATGCTGTTCGGCCAGGATGCTGGTGGGCGCCATGATGGCGACCTGCCCACCGCCCTGGAGGACAGCGGCCGCGCCCAGCGCGGCGACTACGGTCTTGCCGGAGCCGACATCGCCCTGGATCAGGCGGTTCATCGGGCGTCCGCTGGAGAGGTCCTGGTAAATATCGACAATCGCCTGCTGCTGGGCGTTGGTCAGGCGGTAGGGCAGCTTTTCCAGTTGGGCATCCACCCAGGCCTGCTCCACGCTGAAGGCCGTGGCGGTGCGTTCCGCCCAGTGGCGTTTTTGCTGTACCACGCCAATTTGCAGATAGAAGATCTCGTCAAAGGCCAGCCTGTGCTGGGCGGCTTTGAGGTCTTCCCAGCTGTCGGGGAAGTGGGCCTGTACCAGCGCGTCGGGCAGGTCGAGCAGATCGGCTTGCCGCTGCACGCTGAGCGGAACCGGGTCCTGCACCCGCAACGCCCAATAGTTGACCACTTTGTCCATCTGTGTGCGCAGCCAGCGCTGCGAAATATTGGCGGTTAAGGGGTAAACCGGCAGAATGCGGTTGGTGAGCAGGTTCTTTTCGTCCACCAGTTCCCACTCGGGATTGGTCATCACCAGGCGGCCGAGGTATTGGTCTACCTTGCCGGCTACGGCGATCTGCAACCCTTTGCGGATCGACTTGGTGATCCACGGCTGGTTGAAGAAGGTGATCCGCAGGGCGGCGGTGGCGTCGCTGATGATGATCTCGACCAGCTGGGTCTTGCCGCCGTACAGCTTGCGCACGGTGGCTGACTGCACCGTGCCGATGACGGTCAGTTCGTCGCCATATTCCAGCCTGTTGATGGTCTTGAGCTGGGAGTAGTCGTCGTAGCGGCGGGGGAAGTGGTAAAGCATATCGCCGAGGGTGTTGATCCCCAGGCGGGCCAGGCGTTCTGCGTTGCGCGGGCCAACGCCATCCAGCACGGTGACGGGGGCTTCCAGCGCGGCTGGCGGGCCATCGGGTGCGGGGCGGGGCTGGCGTTTTTTAGGCGGCGCAGCTTTTGTTTTAGGCTGGCTGGGTGGGGCGTCTTCCTCTTCGTAGGTTTCGTAGTCCGGTTCAGCACTGGTGGGTTCAGCAGCAGGCTTTGGCGCAGGAGGGGGAGTGGGTTTTGCTTCTTTTGGTGGCTGCCGTTCTTCCCTGGCAGCCTGTTTTTCCACCTCGGGCGTAATGTCCTTGCCTTCTTCCCGCCGGATGCGGTTCCATAAACCTTTGAGTGCGTCTCTGCGGGAGTTTTCGGAAAGGGTTTCATAATCACCCAGGCGCATGCGCACCGCCTGGATCAGCTCTTCGGGGAGCTGGTCGTTGCGGGCTTCTGCTTCCCAGCTGTCCAGCATTTTTTCCAGCCCGCCCATCACGGCTTTGTTGTCGTAGCCGCGGTCTGCCTCTAAATTGAAGTATTTTTGCAGTTTTTCGATAGATGGTTTCATAGGTTTCCCTATTGTATCAGGGGTTGGTTAAATTCAGTAGACAAAAGGCGTGGCCGTTGGGATGAGGGAAAACAGCAAGCCTTTTAAGCATAGCATTGGGGGTGGAAACGAAATTTGCGCTAGGAAAAGATCGCCACCCGGTTTTTCCCCATCTCTTTGGCGCGCGCCAGGGCTTTTTGGGCTACATCCAACAGTTTCTGCGCAGACTTGCCGTGCTGCGGGCAGCTTGCCACGCCCACAGAGATGGTCGAGTGGATTATCCACTGCTTGGACTTGGTATCCACGGCCACGCGCATGCGCTCTCC
>QKGK01000105.1 GCA_003250455.1 Chloroflexota bacterium
GTCTCCAGCGACCACTCGTAAATGTGGTCAAAGCGGTCTGCCGGGTCGTAGAGCGGCCCAAGCTGCACCCCGGTGACCTGCTGGTCTATGGGGTAATTGTAGATGCCATAGAACAGCGGGATGGCCGGAAGCTCCCGGGAAAAATGGATCTGGAAGTTGCGGTACAAACGGGTGCGTTCTGCCTGGTTGGGCGTTACCCTGGCCCGTTCCAGATATTCACTGGCGCGGCGATCATCCCATTGAGAATAGTTTTGTCCCGAACCAATCGACGACTGGTGCCAGAAGGCATAGGGGTCGGGGTCGGGCAGGTCATAAAGGCGCATGTTTACCAGCGCCGCCTGGTATATCCCGGTTTCCAGGTAATCACGCACCAGAGCATCCGGGCTGACCGGCGTCAGGGTCACTTCCACCCCAATCGCCGCCCAATAATCCTGGATCATCTCTGCCATAATGGCCTCTTCTTCCAGGTCGGGATACACCAGTTCAAAGGATAACCGCTCCCCATCCTTTTCGCGCACCAAGGACCCTTCCGCAGGGAGGCCATATCCGGCGTTCCGCAGCATTTTTATCGCTTCTTCCGGGTTATAGTCATAGGTGACCACTTCAGAGAAGTAAGCCCATGAGCCGGTCATGATCGGAGAGTTTGCGACCAAACCCTGCCCGTCCAACGCCTGGTTGATCATCCACGAACGGTTCAACCCGGTTGCCAATGCCTGCCGCACGGTGGAATCATCGAAGAAAGTCGGTCCGGTTTCGCCCAGATTGAACAGCAGCATGGTCATTTCCGGCACCGGCACCGTGTATACATTCAGGGTATCTTCTGCCAGCACATCGGACAAAATATCCGGCGTGACCGAGCCAATCCCCAAAATCTCGCCCTGGTGATACGCTTCCAGCGCTTCCTGGCTGGAATCATAGTATTTGAAGACCACCTGCTCAATGTTGGGAGCGCCCATATAGTAGTCTGCAAAAGCCTCCAGCACCACCTCTACGATCTCACCATTTGAGGTGCGCAGGTCAACCACCTGATACGGTCCTGAGCCTATTGGCAGCAGGTTGAAGGGGTCGTTGATAATCTCCTGGGGAGACTTCCCCTCAAGTATATGGCGGGGAAGGATGCCAAAGGAGAGGTAGTCAATAAAAGGCACATAGGGGTCTGTCAGCCGGAACTGGAGATTAAGGGCGTCAAAGGCGACCACTTCCACCGTGTTCCAAAGGTCACGCACATCGGACGAAACCGGCATCTCCCCATTGCGCATCAGCTCAATGGTGAAGAGCACGTCGCTGGTAGTCACCGGGGTGCCGTCATGCCAAAGCGCATTTTCGCGCAGCTGCACGTTGAAAATATCCCCTGTGACCGCCATCCCGAACGATTCTGCCAGTTCCGGTTGAGGGTTGCCCAGCGAGTCAAAACGGATCATCCGGCTGAAAACCAACCGGTCGACGTCCCGGTCTACCTGGTTAAATTCATCCAACAGCGGGTTTAAACGGATGGGCGAACCAACCAACCCTTCCACATATACCCCCCCGGTTGCTGCCGGTTCGATAAAATCACCGATGGTTTCACCGACTTGTGTTTCACCGAACAGGAGAATAGCCACAGCAGCCAGGGCAATAATTGCAATTACAATTTGCCATCGAAGGTTTTTCATGGGTTAAATCTTACCGCGCAATGCGAATATTTCAAATAGCAAAAGGGCGCTACCAGGCAAACCCGGCGCAGCCCTTTCTTCGTTTAAAAATGCGAAAATATCTCAGATCAGCCTGTGATTGCAACCGTAATGATTGCGAGAAGGAAGAAGATCACGCTGAGGACGATCGTGGCATTGAAAAGGGTCTTTTCAATCCCGCGGCGGGCCGAAAAAACGCCCCCGGTATCGGTGCCAACTAAACCGCCCAATCCACCGCCCTTGCTTTGCAAAACCACACTGGCAATCAAAGCAATTGACGTTATAATCAATGCAATATCTAAAAAGGTTTCCATTGTTGCTCCTTATTGGTATCAAACAGGCGGATTATACCTTTTTTAGGGTATTTTTGTCAAACATTCAACCAATTCACAGACAATTCAAACAACACTATCAGGGAAAAATTCCATGCACGAAATTTCCATCAACCTGCATATGCACACCAAATATTCGGATGGCTCCGGCACCCACACAGAACTGGCCCACGCCGCCATCCGCGCTGGTCTGGATGCGATCATCGTAACGGACCACAACATCTGGGTCCAGGGGGTGGAGAAGTATTACGAACTGGACGATAAAAAAGTGCTGCTGCTCTCCGGAGAAGAGGTGCACGACCAGACCCGCGATCCGCAGAAGAATCACTTGCTGGTGTTCGGTGCAGAAAAAGAAGTGGCCGCCTACGCTTCCGACCCGCAGAACCTGATCAACCAGATAGGCGACGCCGGGGGGATCTGCTTCCTGGCGCACCCAATCGAGAAGGATGCCCCCAAATTCAACCAGGGAGACCTCTCCTGGGTCAGTTGGGATGTTTCCGGATACACCGGGATCGAGCTGTGGAACTCGATGACCGAGTTTAAATCCCTGCTCACCGGGTATCTTCCCGCCATCAGCTACTCGCTGAACTTCGACCAGGTGGCACATGGTCCTTTCCCGGAGACGCTCAAAAAGTGGGATGCGCTGCTTTCCGAGGGCAGGCCGGTGGTAGCAGTTGGCGGCTCTGACGCCCACCAGATGCACGAATCGCTTGGGCCGATCAAAGCCACCTTATTCCCCTATGAAAATCACTACCGGGCGATCAATACCCATCTGCTGCTCGAGAAACCGTTAACCGGAAAAGTTGACACCGACAAGAAGCTGATCTACCAGGCATTAGCCGCCGGACATGCTTTTGTCGGGTACGACCTGCCCGCCTCCACCAAAGGATTCAGCTTTACTGCCCATGTGGACGACCAGGATATCATCATGGGGGATACGGTGGTGAGCCCCAAAACCGCTACCATCCAGATCCACCTGCCCCAGCCAGCCGAAAGCCACCTGATCAAAGATGGCGAGATCATCAAAACCTCGATGAAGCGTGAAACAATGATCTACAAGATCAGCGAGCCGGGCGTTTACCGGGTGGAAGCTTACATCCATTACAAAGGCAAACGCCGGGGATGGATCTTCAGCAATCCCATTTATGTGCGCTGACCGGCTCAAATAATATCAATTTCAATAGGAGAATGATATGAAACGGATTGGATTGAGTTTACTTTTTATATTGCTGGCCGCTTTGGCCTGCTCCCTCCCGGAAGACCTGCCTGAGGCCGATCAACTGGCAACATCTATCGCTGGCACCGTGGAAGCTGTGGGCGGCAGCGCCGAGACGATCGCCACTTCTGTGGCGGCTACCCTGGGAGCTCAGCCCTCTGCAACCCAATCAGCTGAACAGGAATCTACCGCCACGGTGGAGGACCTATACCAAACCGGAACGATCAACGGGCACGTCTGCTATCCCAGCGAATATATCCCGGCAATGAACCTCTACCTGGAAAATGTGGACACCCTGGAAGTGACCAAGATCCCGATCCCGGAAAACCAGGGAGAGTTCAGCGCTCCGGTGCCCCCCGGGAATTACGTGGCCTATGCCTGGCTTCCCGATTTTTCTTATGGCGGTGCCTACGCTGGTGAAGACCACAATGTGCTAACCTTTGAAGTTACCACGGGGCAAACGGTCACCAATATAGCCGTATGTGACTGGTACGGAAGTGTCTCAGACGTCCCATACCCGCCTGAAGCGGCGAACTTCCTGGGGACGATCAGCGGTGGCCTGGGCTACCCCTCGGAATTCATCCCGCCCATGGTCGTGGTAGCCACCAATGTGGATACCAACCAGTATTATTTTGTGTTGACGGAACTAAACCAGATGGAATACCAGATCACCCACCTGCTGCCGGGCACCTATCATGTGGTCGCTTACCCGCGCGGCGAAGGCTTTGAGAGCAGCGATTTCGGCGGCGGGTATTCGGAGTTTGTTCCCTGCGGCCTGCTGGCCTCCTGCACCGATCACTCGCTGATCGATGTGGAGGTATTTGCCGGAACCACTACCAATGGGGTTGATCCGGTGGATTTCTACGCCCCGCAGAATGCGTTCCCGACCAATCCGGCAAATTGACATTGAAAACTGGCAGGGTGGAAAAATTTCCACCCTGCTGACATCTTTCCCCTTCCCGAAATCACACATTTGTTCTATAATGGACAACAAGTAAACATCAACTTGTTGTTTAAGAGTTTGCTGCGCAAACTCTACACTCGTCATGATCTCATCCCCACTCCTTACTCTGTGCCTAATTACTATTCACTCGCAAAATACGCAAAATATCTTACATTTATAAACATATGAAACAATTTAAATTGCACGCTCC
This sequence comes from Chloroflexota bacterium, assembly GCA_003250455.1. Taxonomy (GTDB): domain Bacteria; phylum Chloroflexota; class Anaerolineae; order Anaerolineales; family UBA11579; genus UBA11579. The sequence goes on from QKGK01000105.1 coordinate 4,373, forward strand.
GTACCAGCCCACCGGCGACCAGCCTGAAGCCATCCACCAGCTTGTGGATGGGCTGTCCGAGGGCTATAAACACCAGGTGCTGCTGGGCGCCACCGGCACCGGCAAGACCTTCACCATGGCCAACATCATCGAGCAGACCCAGCGCTCCGCCCTGGTGATCGCCCACAACAAGACCCTGGTAGCCCAGCTGTACGCCGAATTCAAAGAGTTCTTCCCGGATAACGCCGTGGAATACTTCACCTCCTATTACGACTATTACCAGCCGGAAGCGTACGTCCCACGGCGCGACCTGTACATCGAGAAAGAGACCGACATCAACGAGGAGATCGAACGTTTGCGCCTGGCGGCCACCACCTCCCTGCTCTCTCGCAAGGATGTCATCATCGTGGCTTCAGTCTCCTGCATCTACGGCCTGGGAAACCCGGAAGCCTACGGCAAGGTGGTCATCAACCTCAAGATCGGTGAAGCTATCCGGCGCAACTTCCTGCTGCGGCGGCTGGTGGAGATCCACTACCAGCGCAACGATATCGACCTTTCCCCCGGCAGCTTCCGTGTGCGCGGCGACACCCTCGACCTGGTGCCCGCCTACCAGGATAAGCTCGGTTACCGCATCACCTTCTTTGGCGACGAAGTCGAGCGCATCGTGGAGATGAACATGCTCACCGGTGAGATCAAAGAAGAGTTGGATACGGTCTCCATCTACCCCGCCAAGCACTTCATCACCGAGGAAGATAAGCTCCATGCAGCCCTCAACACCATCGATAGCGAGCTGGAAGAGCGCCTTGCCTACTTCAAAAAGAACGAGATGTACCTGGAAGCCCAGCGCCTGGAGCAGCGCACGCGTTACGACCTGGAAATGCTGCGCGAGACCGGTTCCTGCTCCGGGGTGGAGAATTATTCCCGCCACCTGGACCAGCGCCCCGCCGGCACCCACCCCTGGACGCTGATCGACTACTTCCCGCCGGACTTCCTCATGTTCATCGACGAATCGCACATGACCATCCCGCAGATCCGCGGGATGTACAACGGCGACAAATCCCGCAAGTCCACCCTGGTGGAATACGGCTTCCGCCTCCCCTCGGCGATGGACAACCGTCCGCTGACCTTTGACGAGTTCGAGACCTATATGGGCCAGGTAGTCTACACATCGGCCACCCCCGGCCCCTACGAAATGGAGCACGCTGCCCAGGTGGTCGACCAGATCATCCGCCCCACCGGGCTGGTGGACCCCGAAGTGGACATCCGCCCGATCGAAGGGCAGATCGACGACCTGATCGGGGAGATCAAAGCCCGCATTGAGGTCGGCCAGCGCACCCTGGTGACCACGCTGACCAAGCGCATGGCCGAAGACCTCTCCGACTACCTGATGGAAATGGGCATCAAGGTGCATTACCTGCACTCCGAGGTGGATACCCTGGAACGCATCGGTATCCTGCGGGACCTGCGCATGGGGGTCTTCGACGTCGTCGTCGGCATTAACCTGCTGAGAGAGGGGCTCGACCTGCCGGAAGTCTCCCTGGTGGCCATCCTGGACGCCGACAAGCAGGGCTTCCTGCGCTCCCAGACCGCCCTCATCCAAACCATCGGGCGCGCCGCCCGGCATGTCAGCGGGCGGGTGATCATGTATGCCGATGTGGTTACCGAAGCGATGCAGGCCGCCATCGAAGAGACCAACCGCCGCCGGGAAAAACAGGTCGCCTACAATAAAGCCCGCGGCATCGAACCGGTCAGCATCATCAAGGCGATCCGCGACCTGACCGACCGGGTCAGCGTGCAGGCAGTGGCTGAGAGCAAAGCGCCATACGGTGCCGGACAGCCCGGCCCGATCCCCAAGTCAGAGCTGGAGAAAATGATCGAAGAGCTTGAAAAGCAGATGCGCACTGCCGCCCAGTCTCTGGAGTTTGAGCAAGCTGCTATGCTGCGCGACCAGATCTACGAACTGCGCACCATACTGTCGGAGGATGAATCGCTCAAGCCGTGGGAGCGGATCAAAGTCCTCGCCGGGCGGGAATAGAAAGCCTAAGCCAAAAACACAACTAAAAATGGCGGAGATTTTCATCTCCGCCATTTTGATTCACTGATATACGCTCCCTAATCACCCGCATTACGGCCAGTAGGATGGCACTTGATGCAGTTATCACTGAAGTTGTTCACCTCTTTATGTTTTTCCTTCATATTAGCGACCGTGTGCTCGTGGCAGCCGTAACAGGTGTAGGCATTGTAATTGTTGTTGGTATGGCACAACGTGCACTGGCTGTTCGCCCCGCCGTGGTTCAATGGGAAATCATGTTTAAAGCTGGCGGGCTTCCAGGCATTCGTGCTGTGACACTGCGAACATTGTCCATCGAAGTGATTAGCCGGTTTATTCCCTGAGTGGCAGGAGATACAATCCGTCGCTCCGGCTACCTGGTGGTTGAAGCTTGCGGGCTTCCAGGCATTCGTGCTATGGCAGGCCGAACATTGTCCATTAAAGTGATTAGCGGGTTTGTCTCCACTGTGGCACGATTGGCAGTCCGTAGCCCCGGCCACCTGGTGGTTGAAACTGGCGGGTTTCCAGGCGTTCGTACTGTGACAGGCGGAGCACTGCCCGTTGTAGTGGTTGGCTGGCTTATCCGCATTGTGGCACGACTGGCAGTCCGTCGCGCCAGCCACGGCGTGGTCAAAGCTGGCAGGCTTCCAGGCGTTGGTGCTGTGACAGGCAGAACACTGCCCGCTGTAATGATTGGCTGGCTTATCCACTGCATGACACGATTGGCAGTCCTGTGCAAAACTGGCATCATGGGTAAAGTGGATCTCCTGCCAGGTGGTCACCACATGGCAGGCGGCGCAATCTATACCAAACTGTCCGTTATGCGGCTCGTCCGCCGCATGGCAGGCGATACATGCCGGGTCTGCACCCTGATAGGTCTTATCTATATGACAATTGTCACAATTAAGCCCCTTATGACCTCCCACCAACCTAAACCCGGTGGTGGTATGATCAAATGTGGTTTGATGCCAATCCACCGGCGAGTGACAGGTGCCACACTGGGTTCCCATAGCACCTGTGTGGACATCGTCTTTCAGGTGGCAGTTCTCACAGGCCGTTGGTGCTTGTTTCAGATCTGCCAGTTTTACTGCCCCTGCATGACACTGATCGCAGGCCACATCGGCATGCTTCCCTTCCAGCGGAAAGACCATCTTGTTATGGTCGAAATCTTTCCCAAGCGTTTCGATCCCGTCGTGGCAGGCCATGCAGTCAAAACCAAAGAAGTCATTGTGCGTGGACATGAATTCTGCGTCCACCTGTTCGTGGCAGTTCTGGCAGACAACCTGTTCAAAATTTCGGAACGAATCGTGGTGGCAATCCTGGCAGACCACCTCGCGTTCCCAGTCAATTTGCCGGTGCGCAGTCAGCGAAAAGCCCACCAGTTCATGAGGGAAGTCACGGGAAAGGATTACTGTCAGCTTGCCTTCCGGACCGTGATGCTCGGTGTGACAGTCCTTACAGTCAATCTCTGCAAAGCCAGACATCACCGCACCATGCAGCGAGCTGATATCTTTGAGCTGTTCGATCACATCCTGGTGGCAATCCAAACAGCGGTTGGTCATCTTTTCAGACGCCCAGGGAGCGGTATGGCAGGCCGCGCAATCATCTGAAAGATCTGCATGCGACTGAACACCCCCTACTTCTATCCCCGTGGACTGCGCGTTCAGCGCACCGGGGTTAAACATTTTATTCCCGGTAAAAGCAAAACTGGCACCCACCACCACCAGGGCAAAGAACAAGGCAATCACCCCGCCAGTGGTAAAGCACCCCAACCGTCTCCGCTTCATGGTACGCTCCTCAGACCAACCATATTAAAACCGGATAATTGCTAGCGCGAAAAAGTAGCGTAATACAGTACCGCACCGATATGAATAAATGCCACGGTAAAGGTCGCTACCCCCAAGGGAATATGGATCGTGTGCCAGATCGCCAGAAAACGGCGGGCAGAATTAGAACGTGTAGACTGATGCTGAAGGGTCATCTGTCTTTCCATCAGCTGCCCCAGATTGGCCACCAATCTGCGATCCAGGCCGGTGAGGCTGTTTTCAAAAGCCTGCCACTTCCTGCGATTTTTGGCGCTGGCAAACCACTCAGGGCCTGCTCCCTGTGTCAGTTTTGTGATTTGTTGGACCAATTCCGGCTTGGATTGTTCCATCTGCTGAATGTGCGCCTGGTTTTGGGCTAACAGCTGCTGCACTTGCTGGGCTTCCAACACTTCGCCTTCCGAGGTACGCGGGATGGCCGTATAGAAATAGCGGCCGACAAATCCGCTGCCTACAATGATCAGTGTCATCAGTGTCAGCACCCCGGCCAGCCCGTTGAACTTCCATGAAGTATGCAGCAGGACCATGTACGGCCCCACCAGTCCGGTAAAGATATGGAAGGAGAGCCAGTGCTGCATTTTTCCCCAGCGTGCCTGCATGTAACGCTTGCGGATGGAGTACAAAATCTCCGTCATCAGCATCATGATAAAGCCGATGATCCCCAGCGAATGCCCAAACAAACCGCTGGAACTGGGCACCTGGTCGAATCCCACAAACCCCAAATACACCACGGTGATCCCCAGGATGGCAATAAAAGCCAACCATAACTCCAAATTTCTAATGCGCACCCATCTGCCTCCATTCGTGCCAATAGCGCATAATGATATTGCCCATATCTGCATCGGGCCGTATGATGCTCTCCCGGATCGGGGAGATATCTGCCTCAGCCGCCACCAGCTCCTCCAGCGGGTGAGACAAGGTTTGGTCCCCCATCAGCAGTGCGCCCAGGATCTTTTTCTCCCCCACCAGCAACCGTAGGCGGTTAACATCTTCCTGGGCCTGGCAAACCACGGCCTCCGGTCGCTGCTGCCAGGTCTGGCTTTCCCCGCGCACGATAGTAAAGTCATTGTCGGGTTCTCCTGTGCCGACCTTGCCAATGATGGTCGTCGTCACACCAGTCAGGCGGGTCACGTTCAGCGGACTATTCCGCTGGTAAGGTTTCTGTGCCCCTGCCATATTCTGGCCTGCCACCGTCCCCTGATGGCGTGCAATCGGCCACAGGCTATCCACGATCCATACCCCGCTCTCCGGGTCGTACACTTCAGCTACGTCCCCTGCGGCAAATACGCCTGGAATGCTGGTTTCAAGATAGGGATTAACACGGATACCGCGCCCGGTTTCTAATCCGCTGGCCTCTGCCAGTTCCAGGCGCGGCCGCACGCCAATAGCAAAGCCAACCATTTTCGTCGGGATGCGGCGGCCGTCTTTGGTTTCCACTCCCGCCACCTTTCCGGAACGGCCCAACACACGTGCCAGCTCGGTATTGAAGTGGAGGCGTACACCTTCTTCTTTCAGCCTTTGCTGGACGATCCTCGATTCGTTCTCATCCAGCACGCGGTTCCAATACCGCTCCCCGCGGATAAAGAAATCGACCCGCACCCCGCGGGCCTGCAGTCCTTCCACCATTTCCAGCGCGGTGATTCCCCCACCAACAACCACCGCTTTTTTCAGCCAGCGGGCTTTACGCACCATTAGCTGGGTCTGCTCCATGGAATCCAGGTAAACCACACCTTCCAGGTCAACCCCCCCCACCTGCGGTTTTACCGCGTGCGCCCCCAATGCAATCAACAGGCGGTCATAACCAAGCTTTTTTCCATCCTGGAACAAAACCACCTGCTCTTTTGGATCAAATTTCACCGCAGTCATGTTTAACCGCTTGATTTCCCGGTTTTGGAAATCCTGATGGGTAAACGGGAAAAGCGATTTTTCCCCCAGTTCCTTACTGAGGTAATAGGCCAATCCCGGACGGGAATAATAGCCTGCTTTTTCCGCAGAAATGCACACGATCTCCCCCTGCTTATCAAGACTGCGGATCGCTTCCGCTGCCGCGATCCCCGCTGCGCCCATACCCAGGATCACATACCGGCAGCTCATGCCAATCCGCCTTCCTGGCTGATAAAATCGAAGCGCAGCACGCCGCGCGGGCAGCGGGCAATACACTCGCCACAGGTGATGCAGTGTCTGTCTACCACCGGCATGCCTCTCCAGGCAAACCGCCGCACATCAATTCCAATAGGACAGTTGTAGGAGCAGATCCCACATTGCACACAGCGGGAAGAATCTGGCAGAACACGACTGGAAGAAAGCACTTTATAGCGCGAGGTTTCTTCAAATTCCGGTAATTTCAAACGGGCCCTCCGTAGGTCTGTATCTACGATTATATAAGAGAATAGCGCAAAATAAATATCAAAAAAGAACTATTAAGTCCCAAATATAGGACGAAAACCCCTCCTGAACGATACGAATATTTAGAATTTATCAAAGCTTGATAAATTCTTCACAACTTCTTCACATCTGCACGCTATTATTTTTATGAAAACGGAAACCACAAAGTAATATCAAACAAACCGTATAAAGAGGTAGAAAATGAAACAATTGATGATCGCAGTAACCATTGTAGGGTTGATCAGCCTGATCGGCTTTAGCGTTGTGATGGCGAACGCAACCAGTGCCCCTGATAGCCCTGTACAAACCCCCTGCCCCAACTGCCCCGTAGACGGAACAGGGACTGCAGGCAGCGGCGTGCTGCACGACTATATGAGCTCCGCCCTTGCCAATGCCCTGGGGATAGATGTTGAAGAGTATATCGCCCGCCGGGACGCGGGAGAAACCTTCTTCGACATGGCTGCCGAACTGGGTTTTGACTTCGATGCGCTGATCGAGACCCGCATCCTGGCCCGGACAGAAGCCCTCGAACAGGCCTATGCCGACGGCGTACTCTCCGAGGAGCAATACCAGTTCATGCTCACCCGTGCCCAAAATGGCAGCGGCATGGGCTTTGGTATGGGTTTCGGTGCCAGCCAGGGCAACCAGCAAGTCGGCGGATATGGACACGGCCGTAACGGTGGAGGCATGTGGAATTCAAATGGGACTCAGAACCCGGACTGCCCGAACTACCAGGCTGTTCCCTAATAAAGCTGTCTAAACTCCCCAATAGAGAAAATGCACACATGGTAGGAAAAAGCCTGCCATGTGTGCTGAATGAAATAACCACATCTAAGGTAACGGCAATCCAACGAACCTGCGCTATAATTTTGATATGAGCAAGATATTGATTATTGAAGATGAAGCTGAATTGGTCAAAGTGCTGCGCTCCTACCTGGAGCAGGCAGGCTTTGAAGTCCATTCTTCGTACCGCGGCGACACCGGTCTGGAAACCTGGAAATCCACCCAGCCCGACCTGGTGATCCTCGATCTGAACCTGCCAGGGCTGGACGGATTGGATGTTGCCCGTTCCATCCGCCGTCAGGATGACACCCCCATCATCATGGTCACTGCCCGGGTAGAAGAAATGGATAAACTCATCGGGTTGGAACTGGGCGCGGACGATTACATCACCAAGCCTTTCTCCCCGCGCGAAGTGGTGGCCCGAGTGCGCACGGTTTTACGCCGTGCGGGCAGCAGCGCTGCACAATCTACCAGCCGGGTGCTGCGCGCCGCAGACCTGGAGATCGATCTGGATGCCTACACAGTCACCCGGGACAATGATTCCATCGACCTGACCCCCACGGAGTTTGGCCTGCTGGCGGCTTTAGCTGAAAGACCCGGCCGGGTGCTTTCGCGCTCCCAACTGCTGGAAGCCACCCAGGACGGCGTCATTTACGAGGGCTATGAACGCACCATTGATGCCCATATCAAAAACCTGCGCGCCAAGATCGAACCTGACCCCAAATCCCCCTCCTATATCGAAACCGTCTTTGGGGTGGGCTACCGCTTTGCCAAAGGCTGATCCATGCGTCTGCGATTATTCCTCACATTTTCCATCGTCACGCTCACCACACTGCTGGTGCTGGGGTTTGTGATCCAGTCCAATACCCAGACAGCCATCACGACCTTTGCCCAGCAGGGCGGTTTCCTGGCGGCTGACCGGATTGTCTCGGCTTTGGGAGATTACTACCAGGAAAACGGCTCCTGGACCGGCGTGGAATCCGTTATCTCCAGCACCCTGCATGCAGGTTCTGGTACAGGTCAGGGGCAAGGATTGGGCGGTCAGGGGATAGGCCAGCAAAATCGGGGGAACACAGGAGCAATGTATGGCCAGGGATTGATCGGGCAAATTACGCTCACGGATCAAGATGGAGTTGTACTTTATTCTGAAAATCCCAACCTGACGGGTACGCTCTCCAGCGATATCATGCAAAATGCGATCGCCATCGAAGCTGACCAGCAGGTAGTGGGCTATATCGTCCCCGCAAGCACCGTATTAGACCTGACCGATATCATCCGCGAGAACCTCTCCGACACGCTCAACCAATCGCTGCTCCCCACTGCAGTGATTGCCAGCGCGGTTGCGCTGCTGCTGGCCCTCGTCTCTGCCACCGTGCTGATGCGCCCCGTCCGTCAGCTCACTGGCGCTGCCAGTAAACTGGCCGAAGGCGACCTTTCGCAGCGCGTGCCGGTTTCGGGGGGAAAAGAGCTGGAACAGCTCGGTCAGACGTTCAACCAAATGGCTTCCTCCCTGGAACAAGCGCAGACCACCCGCAAAGCAATGACTGCCGACATTGCCCACGAGCTGCGCACGCCCCTTTCCGTGCAGCGCGCCAATCTGGAAGCCCTGCAGGATGGCGTTTACCCCCTCACCCTGGAAAACCTGGAACCGATCATCCAGCAGAACATCCTGCTCAACCAATTGGTGGAAGACTTGCGCACCCTGGCGCTAACCGACGCCGAAGGGCTTTCGCTGATCCGGTCGGAGACCAACCCGGAAGAATTTTTCCACCAGATCTATGAGAACTTCAGCTCACATTTCAAAGCCCGCCAGATCGCCCTCACCTTCACGCCGGTGGGGGACCTTTCCAGATGTCCAAAGATCGAAATCGACCGCAGCCGGATCACCCAGGTAGTCAACAACCTGCTGCAAAACGCCTATCGCCATACCCCAGATGGCGGCAGAGTGGAAATGTCGCTGGTATGTGAAGCCCGGCAGGTCACGCTCACCATTCACGATTCCGGGCAAGGGATCCCGGGAGAATCCCTGCCCATGATCTTCGAACGCTTCTACCGTGCAGACCAATCCCGCGCCAGAGATTATGGTGGTGCCGGCCTCGGGCTGACAATTGCCCGCCGGCTGACCGAAGCGCATCATGGCACCCTCCAGGCAGCCAACCATCCGGCAGGCGGCGCAATCTTCACCCTCGCCTTGCCAACCATGGAGGCAGTATGAGCACCGTCAACAATGTCACCCGCATGTTGGATGCCAAAAAGATCCACTACCAGGCTTATGCCCTCCCAGAAGAAAAATTAGGTGCAGTGGAAGCCGCCGCCCACCTCGGCGTGTCCCCAGAGACTGTTTACAAAACTATTGTGGCTATCCGCATGACTCCTGGAAAGCCCATACTGAGCGTGATCCCGGGCAACCAGGAACTGGATCTGAAAAAGCTGGCTCAGGCTGCCGGAGAAAAGAAAATTCGGCTGGCTACTCACCAACAGGCCGAGGAACTCACCGGTCTGCAAACAGGGGGTATTTCGCCATTGGCGCTGATCAATAAAGGGTTTCAGGTGTTTATTGATGTTAGCGCGCACAGCCTGGCAGACATCTACATTTCCGGCGGTCAGCGCGGGCTGAATTTGCAGCTCTCCCCAAAAGACATTGCCAAACTGACCAACGCTCGCTTCGTCCCGCTGACTTAAATTTTCCGCGATTCTCCATTTTTCAAACATACCATCTTAATTAAGGAAGAACAGTCTTAATTTTTACAAGGGGATTTCAGTGGTTTTCGTACAGTTTTTCCAAAGGTACAAATGTCCCTATTCAAATAGGGACATTTGGTACTAATGCCCCTAATGGGAATAAGTTATAATTTTCACAGACAAAACTAATACATAAATTATACCTTCAATAAGTTTTTCAAATGGGTTCCATTTAGGAAAGGTTTTTTAGTTTAACACACTGAGGAGTATGTATATGCAACAAAAACACAACCCAATGACCCTGAAGGTGATGATGGCTGTTGGGATCATTTTGGTCCTAGCATCCGTGGTGATGACCGGCCAGGTATCCGCCGGAACATCTACCTATGGACAGATGGATTCAGGCACAGTACCTCTTTTACAAGAGTCCACGCCTGAACCGCCCACCGTAGACCACACCAGCCTCGATATCCTTCAAGGGCCTTTTGATCAGCCGCAGGAAGTTACCGCGGCTTGCCTCTCCTGTCATAGCCATGCAGCAGAGCAACTGATGGAAACTGTCCACTGGACCTGGGAATTTCAAAATGACGTGACCGGGCAGCTATTGGGCAAAAAGAACCTGATCAACAACTTCTGCATCAGCATTCAATCCAATGAACCGCGCTGCACCAGCTGCCATATCGGATACGGATGGGAAGACAATACATTCGATTTTACTGAGGAGAAGAATGTAGATTGTCTGGTTTGCCACGATACCACTGGCACCTACCAGAAGTTCCCCACTTCCGCCGGATACCCCACCACTGTGGAAAAAGAATTCCCGGCTGGCAGCGGCATCATCTATGATCCGGTAGACCTGGCCTACGTTGCGCAGAACATTGGCCCCACCTCGCGCGAGACCTGTGGTAACTGCCACTTTTACGGCGGCGGCGGGGACTATGTCAAGCATGGCGATATGGACAGCTCCCTGATCGATGCATCCTACCAGCTGGATGTTCACATGTCTCCTGAAGGTGCAGATATGAACTGCACCACCTGCCACATGACCGATGGTCACCAGATTTCCGGCAGCCGGTACGAACATGATGAAGGCGACTGGGAAGGCTGTGCAACATGCCACAGCACCGAGCCCCATAATATTGCATCTCTCAATAACCACACCGAAAAAGTGGCCTGCCAAACCTGCCATATCCCTGAGTATGCCCGTGGTGGCAACCCCACCAAAATGACCTGGGATTGGTCTCAAGCCGGTCAGCTCAACGCGAGCGGCGCACCGATCACCACCACAGATGAAAATGGTTTGGTCATCTACGATGGAAAGAAAGGCGCCTTTACCTTTGAATATGATGTCATTCCGGATTATGTATGGTACAACGGCAATGTCACCTATACACTCCCGGGCGAAGAAATAGACCCCAGCACAATGGTCAATATCAACACCCTGCTCGGGGACAAAGATGATCCCAATGCTAAAATCTACCCGGTAAAGACCTTTACCGCCATCCAGCCCTACGATTCTGGCAACAACATCCTCGCAATTCCTCACCTGTATGGCAGCGACGATGCCGCCTACTGGAAGTCCTTTAATTGGGATTCTTCGATTGCTGCGGGCATGGCGTATGCTGGTCTGGATTACAGCGGCAGTTATGATTTTGTAGAAACACAGATGCTGTGGCCAACCACGCACATGGTAGCCCCCGCATCCGAAGCGCTCAGCTGCCAGGAATGCCACACCGGCCAGGACAGCCGTCTGAACTTCATTTCCCTGGGTTACTCAGAAGAAGATGTCACCCGTCTGACCAACTTCCCACCTTCGACAAACTTTGAAGACGAAGACCGGCAATTCATCCAGGAAAACAGCCCGGATGTTTGCGAAAGCTGCCATACCACCGAGCACGAACTTTGGACCACCAGTACACACAGCACCGATAATGTTGGATGTGTTTCCTGCCACACCCTGGAACAGGAAGGCGAACACCCGCAAGTGGCCTTCACCATGTCCAAAGATGCAGCCGTCTGCGGCTCCTGCCACATCAACGAGTACCGCGACTGGGAAAACAGCATCCACAAACAGTACCGAGTAACCTGTGTCACGTGCCATAACCCCCACTCACAGGACCAGATGACCGTTGGTGATTATGAAATCTCCTGCCTCACCTGCCATCAGGAAAATGCAGAAGAGATCGCCCACTCCACCCATAAGGCAGCAGGACTGAATTGTAATGACTGCCATATGTATACGGGAGATAACACAGGGCATACCTGGAATGTAGGGTCTGACACATGTCTGAGCTGCCATGCCGATACCATTCATCAGGCAAACAGCATCCTGACTGGTGAAGGGACAGAGCCACTAGAAGAAACCGTGCCGGTAGAAGAACCCGTTGAGCCCAGCGGTACCGGGTTCTCGCTTCCCATTTGGGCAGGCGCCTTCTTTGGTATAGTGATCTTTGTAGGTGGTGCTATTTTGTTCGTCCGCCGTGATAACGGCAACGGGCAAGAAGAATAGTCTCGGCAAACCAAGTAACATTTAGCTATTCTTTGGAGATGGATTATGCCAGAGCAAAAAAACAGTAAAGAAAACCCCCAGCCTCAAGAGAAGCTGACCCGTCGGGATTTCCTGACAATGGGTGGGGTTGCTCTGGGGACCCTTGCCGCACGGCAGGCATTACAGCCTGCCAAGGCAAATCCCCTGGCTGCCGACCACCCGGAAGGTGAACACAAATGGGGCATGGTGATCGATATTGACCTTTGTATCGGCTGTCACTACTGTACCTACGCCTGCCAGGCAGTCAACAACCTGTCAGATGATATGATCTACAACCTAGTGCTGACCGAAACCACAGAAAATGGGCAGGAATTTTTCCTCACCAGACCGTGTATGCAGTGCGACAGCCCGCCTTGTGTGCATGTCTGCCCTGTAGAAGCCACCTATATCCGCCCGGACGGCATCATTGCCATGGACTATACGCTGTGCATTGGCTGCCGGTATTGTGGGATCGCCTGTCCTTATGATGTTCGTGTTTTCAACTGGTACGAACATACCGAACTTAGCCCCCGCGTTCCCGATTTCGGTACACCAGAGGTCCCCCCACGTCCGCGCGGCGTGATGGAAAAATGCCACTTCTGCTCGCACCGCATAGACTTCGGCCTCGAGCGCGGGCTGATTCCGGGTGTTGATGCAGCCGCCACACCTGCCTGTATCGTGGCCTGCCCAACCGGGTCCCGCGTGTTTGGTGACCTGAACGATCCGGAAAGCCCGGTCAACCAAAAGCTGGCGGTCAGTGATAACCCCATCCGTCTTCGGTCCGAACTCAGCACCGAACCGAAGGTGATGTACATCCCGCCCAGGGTTGAGGAGGAATAAACCATGCAAACATCTCATATTGTTCCTATCACAATCAATGTCGGCAAGCGGAAAATCGATATTTTCCCCTTCTGGTTGTTATTCCTCATTTGTGGATTTGGCCTCGGCATCTACGGTGGTTACGAAGTTTTCACCAAAGGGCTTCAGGTTACCGGTTTGAGCAATCAGGTCCCGTGGGGATTGTGGATTTCCATTGACCTTTCCAGCATCGCACTGGGCGGCAGCGCTTTCGTTTTCGGCGTGATCGTCTACCTGCTCAGAATCGAACGCTTCAAGCGGGTTGGAATGGTGGCCGTATTGTTGGGCTTTTTGGGTTACTCCACTGCCGGGATGGTGCTGCTCTTTGACCTCGGCCAGCCGCTGCGCTTTTGGCACCCCATTGTCTATTGGCAGCCGCACTCCCTCCTGTGGGAAATTACCATGTGCGTGGTGCTCTACCTGTCTGTGCTTTTGGCAGAGCTGCTTCCCGTCGTGGTGGAACATCCCTTGTTCCATTCCCACCCCATCTACGAGAAGCGCCCCTTCATGCGCAAAATTGCCAACATCGTGCAAAAGCTTTCCCACATCCTGCACAAAGCAGGGCCAGTCCTGGCTGTCATCGGTCTGACCCTCTCCATCCTGCACCAGGCATCTCTGGGCGCTACTTACGGTGTGCTTTCCGGTCGTGGGCTGTGGTTCAGCCAATCTGCACCGGTCATCTTTGTGCTTTCTGCGGTCGTTGGAGGAACATGCCTGCTCTTCGTGGCAAGCGTCCTGATCTTCCGCATCATGCGGCCGGGATTGGTCAAGGATGAGATCTTTTACGACATCGCCCGGTTTGCCGGGGCAGCCGCCCTGCTTTGTCTTTACATCCGCATGTGGGACTGGGCCGTGACCAACTACTACAGCTTCGACCTGGAAGTTGCCCTGCAGACAGAATTGCTCAATAAAGTAGCTCCGTATGCCACTTCATTCTGGATCGGGCAGATCCTGTTTGCCGTCATCCCCGGGTTTGTGCTGCTCAGCGCGCGGCGGATCAAGAACATGAAGGTTCTTTCTTTCTTCGCGGTAATGCCGATGATCTGCACCGTGCTCACCCGTTGGAACTATAACCTTTCCGGCCTGATCGCCCAGATCACTTACGATCCTTTCACCCCCTCGGTGGTGCTAAATACCTATACGCCCACCTGGCAAGAATGGGCAGTTGGGATTGGGGTCGTCTCCTACTGGTTGATCGCTTTCACCCTGGCAGCCCAATTCCTGCCTTTCCAGGGGGAAAACGGGCACCACGAAAGCCATACCGAGGAAGAAGTCCCTCAGGCTGCATAGATCGAAGTACATTGCTCATAAAAGGCATCTGTAAATTGCAGATGCCTTTTTTACTTGCAGTACTTCAAGGTGCTGCCCTGTCTTCGTTGAAGCCTGATGCAGGTTTGGGTCTTTACCCTTCAGCCCTCTTCTCCATTCCCACACACTTCCTTTCCTGGACTCCCACCTGTGCAGGAGTGACACAGCCTTCTTTTTCTCGCGTCATTCGTATGATGTCACAGGTCTCGTGTCACTGCGAGCGTGACAATTGCTACGCAATTGTAGCGAAGCAGCCTCTAAGATTGCTTCTGCCGCTTTGCGGCATCGCAACGACACAAATCCGCGTCATTCCCGCACGGTTTTGGCGGGAATTTACCTAATCCCTTTTCTACCATCTATCGGCTTATTACTACTCCCTCTCTTTTTTTCTATCTGCTATAAACCTTCAGTTTTCATAGTCATGCCTGTGTTATTTTGATTCGGGACTGGGGGCTACATTTTCTTTCTCACATCCTACCGGGACAAATGTCCCTAAAAAATCGGGACAAATTGTACCTTTGTGCACAAATTGGATATGTTACAATTTGCACAAATAAAGTATTCGGATGAACGAATAGGCTTATAGGTGAACGTATGCAAGACCAAATGGATGAAATTAACGCCTTGCAAGCAGCTTTTTGCGCCGCGATTGGAGACCCAAGCCGGGTCAAAATTATTTATGAACTTGCCAATGGGCCCAGAAACGTTAAAAGCTTATCCAAATCTCTCAGACTTTCCCCATCGGCAACTTCTCGGCACCTTAAAGTACTCCGGGATAAAGATTTTGTGGATGCTCAACGGCAAGGGCATTCGGTTGTTTATACTCTCGCTGCCCCAGAATTGATCATTGCATTGAATATCCTGATCAAAATTCTCAATAAACAGCTCGCACACCGCGCTAATTTAGTGCAAATGGAAAGGTACTATGAAGGAAAATAAATATATCTGGCTTATTGGGCTGGTGATCACCCTGGTACTGGTAATCGTACCATTGATCATCTTTTTGCCCAGGGATGCAACTGCGTCCTCAGACCCATGGGCTGGCGTTCCTGAACGCCCAACCCACACCGACCACACTTTCCTGATCGAAGGTCCGCTTGAAACCGGGCAGGAGGTCACGCAGGCTTGTCTGGAATGTCACCCGGACGCCTCCGAACAGGTAATGGGCACTGTCCACTTTACCTGGGAAAGTGACCCCATCCAACTTCCCGGCCGGGATGAACCTGTCACCGTTGGGAAAAAGAACCAGATCAACAACTTCTGCATCGGGATCCAGGGCAACTGGCAAAAATGCGTTACCTGCCACGCTGGTTATGGATGGGAAGACGAAACCTTCTTTGACACGGCTACAGAAACTAACGTAGACTGCCTGGTTTGTCATGCTGGAGCCGGTACTTACGCCAAGGGTGACTATGGCCTTCCCCTGGAAGGTGTAGACCTGGTGGAAGCCGCTAAAAGTGTTGGCGTACCCACCCGCGAAAACTGCGGCGGCTGCCACTTCGACGGCGGCGGCGGGAACGGCGTGAAACACGGCGACCTCGACGAATCCCTGATCTGGCCTTCGGCCAGCATTGACGTGCATATGGGTGAACACGACTTCCAGTGCATCGACTGCCACCAAACTGAAGACCATAACATCCAGGGCCGTTCCATTTCGGTCAGCCTGGATGACGAAAATCAGGTTTACTGCAGCAACTGCCACGGCGAAAACCTGCATGAAGACGAACGTCTCAACGCACACACCGAAACCGTGGCTTGCCAGACCTGCCATATCCCTGCTTTTGCCCTTGAAGACCCCACCAAGATGGTGTGGAACTGGTCTGAGGCCGGGCAAGACCTGGGAGACGACCCCCATGTTTACCTGAAGATCAAAGGCAGCTTTGTCTACGAACAGAATGTCCAGCCGCAGTACTTCTGGTACAACGGCGTCGCAGACCGCTACATACTCGGCGACCCGATCGCTGAAGAAGGCCCCACCTACATCAACTACCCGCAAGGCGACATCACCGACCCGAACGCCAAGATCATGCCCTTCAAAGTCCACGAGGCCGACCAGATCTACGATACGGTCTACAATATCCTCCTCCAGCCCAAGACGGTTGGTGAAGGCGGTTATTGGACCGAATTCGACTGGGACCTGGCCGCCCGTCTGGGCTCTGAAATCACCGGTTTGCCTTACAGCGGCAGCTATGGCTTTACCGATACGATCATGTTCTGGCCCACCACCCACATGGTGCAGTCCTCCGACCAGGCCTTGCAGTGCACCGACTGCCACAGCGAAAATGGACGCCTGGATTGGGAAGCCCTCGGCTATCCCGGCGACCCGATCGAATGGGGCGGCCGCTTCGACAACAATAATTAGCCCGTAGAGAGAAGAAGACATGAACCTCATTGACAAGAAACATACCCGACGTATCTCGCTAGGGCTGATGCTCCTGGGTGTGCTGATCATCGCTTTGGTCGCCGCTCCACTGGATACGCTGGCGCAATCGCCGCTGCACCCAACGTTTGCCTTCCTGGATGAAAACGGTGACAACGTGCTGGAATCCGGCAACCCGGTTTCCACCCTCACCACCTGTGGGCAGTGCCACGACACCGATTTCATCTCCTCGCACAGCTTCCATGCAGACGCTGGTTTCAGCGCGCAGACTGCACCGGGTGAAACTTCATCCGGACGCGCCTGGGATACCAGCGAAGGCCTGTATGGCCGCTGGAACGCCATCACCTACCGCTACCTCTCCCCCGCCGGGGATGAGATCGTGGACCTGACCCCCACAGAATGGCTGCAGACCATCGGCCAGCGGCATGTGGGCGGCGGTCCGGCACAGGAAAGCGGCATTGATATGAACTGCTTCCTCTGCCACCTGAACACCCCCGCCAACGACGCCCGCATCCAGGCGTTGGAAGAAAGCCGGTTTGAATGGGCCGATACCGCCACACTGGTGGACTCAGGGATCGTCTCCTACGACGGCAGCGAATATACCTGGAACGAGGATGCCTTCGACCAGGATGGCTACCTGCTCCCGGCATTCATCAGCATCCAGGATCCCCAAAATGAAAACTGCGGACAATGCCACGGTACGGTACACGAACCTTCTGATCCGGTTGTGATCACCGGCTGCGAAACCAGCAGCGGCTGGGAAACCGCCACCACAGGGGTAGTCTATGCAGCAGAACGACTCTCCGCTTCAGGGATGAACCTAGACGACAAAGAAACCCTTACCCGCTCCTGGGATATCCACATCGAGCGGCTGGTTGAATGCACCGATTGCCACTTCTCCCTTAATAACCCGGTCTTCTTCCAGG
>QKGK01000399.1 GCA_003250455.1 Chloroflexota bacterium
CCGAATGGATCGAGCACCCCTTACGGCAAGGCTGCCCTGGAGAGCGAGCTTTACAAAATGCGCCATGCCAGGGAAGGCGGCCGTAACAATCAACTCAACGAATCCGCCTTTGCGCTGGGACAGTTGGTTGCAGGAGGGGAATTAATCGCAAACGAGACCCTGGATGCCCTGAAAGCCGCTGCCCGGCAGGCGGGCTTGACCCCGGGAGAAATTGAGGGGACGCTCAAGAGCGGGTTTGCTGCCGGTCAGAAACAACCCCGCCGCGCCCCCACTGTGCTCACAGCCTCTGCGGTTGGTACAGTGCCAAACATCCTGCAAGAATCCCTTCCCACTTCCCAGGTTGAGGATGCGTTGAAACGAGGTGAAGCCGGGGATGCGGATCTTTTTGTCGCCTTTTTTGCAGACCGGCTGGTTTATGACCATGCCAGAAAAACCTGGTACATCTACACAGGTCACCACTGGCAGGAGGATAAAACCAATACCGTTTACAACCTTGTCCCCAGGGAGGTCGCCGCCCAATATTATATCGCCTCCGCAAAGGCCGCAAGCGGGGACGACTCGCAGCGCAGTAAGGCTCTGGGGAGACGAGCCATTGCGCTGTGCAACCGGAGGCGGATAGAGAATGTGCTGACCCTGGCAGCCGCCAAACCGGAGATGGCGCTGGTGGGAGATGAGTGGGATGCAGACCCCTGGCTTCTGGGGGTGATAAACGGCGTGATTGACCTGCGGACCGGAGAATGCCGCCCGGGTCGCCCGGCGGATTTTATCCGATCTTTTGCGCCCGTTTATTGGGAAGGGCTGGAAGCGCGTGCCCCCACTTTTAACGCGGCCATTCAACAGATTTTTGCCGACGATGCCGGGATGGCTGCATTTTTGGACCGGTTGATCGGTTATGGGTTAACCGGGTTGACCCAGGAACACGTGCTGCCGATCCTGTGGGGGGAGGGGCGGAATGGAAAATCCACCTTGCTGGAGGTGCTGGGCGATGTGTTGGGGCCATTGGCGATTTCTTCACAGGCAGATGCCCTGATGAGCGCCAGCCGGGGCGGGGAAGGCCCCCAGCCGTTTACCTACGCCCTGCGCGGGAAGCGCCTGGTCTGGGTCTCCGAGAGCAACGAGAACCGCCGGCTGAACACGGGACTGGTCAAGCAGTTGACCGGGGGTGACCGGCTGCATGTCCGCACTCTGCACAGCCGGCCTGTAGAGTTCCGGCCGTCGCACTTGCTCTTTTTGCTCACCAACCACAAGCCCCAAATTCCAGCTTACGATGAAGCTATCTGGGATCGCGTCTTGCTTATCCCCTTTACCCAGCGGTTTGTCGACCATCCATCCAGACCCAATGAACAACTGCGTGACCCGCGGCTGCGGGAAAAACTTTTGGCGGAGGCCCCGGGTATCCTGGCGCGCTGGGTGCGCGGTTGCCTGGACTGGCAGGCGATCGGCTTGAGCCCTCCGGCTGTGGTGCAGGCAGCCACCCGGGATTTTCGCTCCGAGGAGGACACCCTGAATAAATACATCTCGGAGATTTACCAGTTAGATTCGGAAAGTTTTATCCGCGCAAAAACCCTGTATGATGCCTATATAC
>QKGK01000551.1 GCA_003250455.1 Chloroflexota bacterium
CTTCGACCCGCAGCTGGTGGAGAATGCGTTTCGCAGTAAGTAGTTGACAGGTGACAGTTTACAGCAGGTAGTTTACAGTTCACAGTGCGGGGCGAGCAAAAGCTCGCCCCTTTTTTTCAGAAATAGCTTGATGTTGTCATTGCGAACGAGCAAAGCGAGTGAAGCAATCTCCATCTATTTTTCGATCAACTTTTTAGATTGAACGATTGGCGTCAATTCACGCTATAATCATCCCACAAAAAGCAACCAACCAGACAGGAGCAGCCATGACAGAGCAAATCCAACCCCGTCCCGGACAGGTCGTCTGGGCAGACCTGACCATCTCCAACGCCGAGCAGCTGCGCGAGTTCTACCGCCAGGTGGCCGGCTGGGAGCCGCAGCCCGTGGATATGGGCGGGTACCTGGACTACAACATGACCATCCCCGGAACGGATACCCCGGCGGCAGGCATCTGCCATGCCCGCGGCGTGAACGCCGATATCCCGCCCCAATGGCTGATCTACATCGCCGTGGACGACCTGGACAACCGCATCCGATCCATTGAGGAGCTTGGCGGCAGGGTATTGGTCGGACCGGTGGGAGAAGGCGCCAGCCGCTTCTGTGTGATTGAGGACCCTGCCGGGGCGGTGTGTGCTCTGGTACAGGCGGGGTAGATTTGACCGGCCGGGGCGGCGTGTGGTTTGGTACAAGCGGGATAAAGATAGTTCTGGTGGGCACGAGACAATCATCGTGAATCGATGGCATTCAACATAGTCATAACTGTGTCATGCCCGCGCAGGCGGGCATCCATGGATACAGTTTCATGGTACTGGATTCCCGCTAAAACGACCGAGCAAGTTCAATTCACGGGAATGACGCGCACATAATGTAGGTATGACTTCAAAATCCACTAATCGGTCCCTCTCTCTTCCCAACATAACCCCGGCGGCAAATGGTTATGCGATATAATAGCCTCTAAACTTTTCAGGAGTGCAGCGTGTGTAATACCGAAGGATTTGAACATCAAGACAAACCATTGCTGATCGTCATTTCAGGACCTTCCGGCGTGGGCAAAGACTCCGTCATCAAACGCCTGCGGGAGAAAAATCCCTCACTGGCGTTTGTCGTCACCGCTGCCTCGCGCGAGCCGCGCCCCGGGGAACAACACGGCGTGGACTATTACTTCCTCAAACGCCCCGAATTTGAAAGCCGCATCGCAGCCGGTGAATTCCTCGAACACGCCGTGGTTTACGGCGAGCTGAAGGGCATCCTCAAGTCCGAGGTGCAAAAATGGATGGATACCGGCCGGGACGTTGTCCTGCGCCTGGACGTGCAGGGCGCTGCCACCGTGCGGGAGAAAGCCCCCGAGGCATTGCTGATTTTCATCACCGCCGAAAGCGAAGAAGCCCTGGAAGACCGCCTCAAGAACCGCAAGACCGAAACCCCCGAAAAGCTCAGGCTGCGCATCGAAACCGCCAAGCAGGAAATGGCCCGCGCTGCAGAATTTGATTATAAAGTCATTAACCCGGAAGGCTGTTTAGAAGATGCCGTGGATGCCATCCAGGCGATCATCACCGCCGAGCACCACGCCGTCCACTACCGCCGGGTGAGTTTTGAATAGGACACCCTTTTGACCACCAACATCCCCCCAGAAATTACCCCCCAACCAGAACAACCCCAGATCCGTATTGAGCCGCAGCCGGTGCGCGTCCACCTGCCGGAAGTCCAGCCGATCGTCACTTATGCCATCATCGGGATCACCGTGCTGGTGTTCCTGGCCCAGCTTGCCACCCAGCAGCTGCTCGGCTACGACCTCCCGGTAGCTATCGGGGTCAAATACAACGCCCTGATCGACAGCGGCCAGTATTGGCGGCTGATCACACCGGTGCTGCTGCATGGCAGCATCATGCACATCGGGTTCAACATGTACGCGGTTTACATCCTCGGCCGCGAGATCGAACGCTTTTACGGCCATGGGCGCTTTTTGCTGCTCTACCTGGCAGGCGGGTTCGCCGGTTCGGTGGGCTCGTACCTGCTGACCGCCGCCCCATCCCTTGGCGCGTCCACGGCCACCTTTGGCCTGCTGGCGGCCTACGGCGTGCTCGGCTACCGCAACCGTCACATTTTCGGCCAGCAGTCCCAGCGCATCGTGCGCAACGTGGTCCAGGTAGCACTGATCAACTTTTTGCTCGGTCTCAGCCCGGGCATCGACAACTGGGGACACCTAGGTGGGGCCATTGGCGGGATTGTGCTGGCCTGGTTCGGCGGCCCGGAACTGGGTGTGGACGGCCGTCCGCCCGACCTGTATATACGGGATAAAACCCCCTCCAACCTCTTTTTTGCCGCCTTCATCGGCGTGGTGGGGTTCTTCGCCCTGCTGACCATGCTGCTGCCCGGCGCTGCGTAAACGCTGTCGGGTTTTATAACTGTAGCCGCGGTTTCAACTGCCGAACACTCAATCAGCCCAAACAAAAAGCGCTGGCTTTGCAGCCAGCGCTTTTTCTATCACTCATTTATTGGGATCAGTCACCCAGGTCGAAGTCGTCCTCGTCGAAATCATCGTAATCGTCTACGTCATCCTCATCGTCGTCGAAGTCGTCTTCTTCATAAGCGTCGTAATCGTTGTAATCATCCTCGTCATCGTCCACCACGAAATCCACCACCATGTCCTTCTCCGGCAGGCGGACCCACAGCATCAACATGTCGCCATCGTCCGTCTCGGCGGAGCGGGCGGCCACAATCGGCACTTCTTGGGTCAGGCCGTCGGTGGCGCGGAATTCCAGTTGGATCGAGTCCTTGCGGTTCCAGGCACGGTAGCAGCGTTCCACCAGGGCGGGGCCGTTGGCCGTCCGCAGGCGGGTGAGCGCCACGCTGGCAATGTTGGCGCTGTCTACGATGCCGTTGGCCCAATTGTCATAGACCACCTCAAAGGTGGGCGTGGGGCCTTCAATAATTGTTATCTTTGTATCTTCCATTTTGTTGATATACCTCTATGTTCGGAATAATACCATAGGAAGCCTGAATCGTTTATTAAAGATTTATAGCATTTTTGTTAGGTGGTTTGAGGGAAATAGAGTACATTGTCAATCGAAACAAACGAAATTTTATTCACTATCTATGCTATACTAATTTTATGAGCGCCCTCTATACAGACACAGATCCTCATGTAGAGGAGTTACAAATCAAACTTTTACGTCAGACCCCCACATGGCGCAAAATTGAAATGTTTGCTGACTTAAACTCAACTGCCCGGATACTAGCATTATGTGGCCTTCAGCAACGTTTTCCAGATATTGATAATGATGAACTCAATTTTAGATTTGTATCCTTACTGTATGGAGAAGAAATAGCACAAAAGACGTTAGGGTTTTCACCTGATGCTTCCTGAACCTATTCAGGCTACCTATCATATTATTCAAGTTTTCGATAAACTTAATATTCCATATTTTTTAGGTGGGTCACTGGCCAGCATCGTCCATGGACTGGTCCGTACAACACAGGATGCTAATGTTATCGCGGATATTAAGTTAGAACATATAGATCTTTTCATCGCCCAAGTTCAAGATAATTTTTACATTGACCAGATTAGGGTCAAAAATGCTATTCTAAACCGAGAAAGTTTCAATTTAATTCATCGTAAATCTTTGTTTAAAGTTGATATTTTCATTTCAAATAACCGTCCCTTTGAAAACTCTCAATTTAAACGCGCACGAAAATATACAATACTAAAAGAACCTACTGTACAAGCAATGGTTACGTCAGCAGAAGACATATTGCTTGCTAAACTAGACTGGTACCGACAAGGGGGAGAAACCTCCGAACGACAATGGCAAGATGTGTTGGGAATAGGAAAAGTCCAAGGAGATTCACTCGATAAAGAATATCTGCAATACTGGGCAAACGAGCTTGACATTAACCACTTGCTGGAAAAGTTTTTTTCCGAAATTTAAACTCCCCCAACGCCGCAATCAAATTCTCCAGAAAAAAATCTCATCCCTTTCACTAAAATCAACCTTAAATTAATATTCCTTGCCACATGTGGTTGGGTATGTTAATATCAAATTGACGAAGCACTTAGGACAAAAAAAGCCCCTCGTGGCGGAGGGGCAGGAATCAGACAGAGGGCTCTATCCATTCCTTGTATGCTTACCAGTGTAGCATACGGGGAAAGTCAAGTCAAGAATCCAGGCAGCGTCCTAAAAACATCCCACCTTCATTAATGGCTGGCTGATTGTACTCTTGTAGTACCTTCCCTTGGGGTGCAGACCCACCCGGAACCTTGGGAGAAAGGATGCCAACAAAATGAAAGTGAAAACGATTGAAACCTATAAGGTCAAATGTTGTGGTCTTACACACACTTTGCACAAAGGACAAACTTGGCGTTGTCCCCGCTGCGGTAAAGTGTACAAGTTCCACTAGACCAAATGTGTATTTGGGTGATAACCCGGGCAGATAACCAACCTTCAGCCAGCCACCTATGCGGACAAGACCCTCTGCTTTACGAATGAAACTCGACTAAATCACTCACCAACGCGCAAGGGCTTTTTTGGGCACCCCGGCGCATATGATTATTTTCCCCTCATCCTCCCACTGCGGCGATCAAACTCTCCGGCACCCAGAAGCTGCCGTAACCGGCAAACAATATCACCACTGCGCTCACGATCAGCACGATCGCCGCGCCGATCAGCACCCGGTCGCGGGTCGTATAAGTCAGCTCCTGCAGCCAGGTGCGCGGGCCGATGCCAAACGCCCGCAGGTCCATGGCGTCGATGATGTCCTCACTGCCAATGATCGCATGGATGATCACCGGCACCATGATCGGCCCCAGCTTGCGCACCTGGGCGATCAACCCGCCGCTGATCTTTTCCAGCTCGTAACCGCGCGCCCGCTGTGCGTCCATCGTCAGCTGGAAATCCCGCCCAAAGGTAGGGATAAAGCGCATCGTCAGGTCCATGGCGTAGGCGATCTTATCCGGCAGGCCCAGCCCGCGGAAAGTGATCCCGTAATAGGCCGGGTCCAGTGAATAGGGGATCAGGATGGTCATCACCGCGATGCTGAACACCCGCACAAGCTGGCTGAGCGCAAAGAAAGACCGCTCCACGGTGATCTCCAGGGTGGGCTGCCAGCCGAAGATGGTAAAGGGTGCCTCCAGCTTGCGGATCAGGTGCTCCACGTCATACACCTCCATCCCGCCGCGCCCGGTCAGGAAGGTGAGGAATGAAAAGAACAGGATGAAGGCCCCGATGAACAGGAACGCCTTGCGGATCTCCTCCCATTTGATCCCCGAAGTGAGCAGTGCCACCAGGGCGATCGCCATCAGCGGCAATAGGAAGCGTATGTCCCAGAAGAACAGCGTGGAGGCCAGGAATGCTCCGTAGAAGATCAGCCACGCCCGCGGGTCGAAGGACTGGATCAGTGATTTTCGTTTGCGGTAGCGCCAGGTAACCAGCATGGAATCAAAGCCTTACATTTGCGTGTGGTGAGCGGGTGAACCGCCGTCCACCCACTCACCAATGATTAGTTAGTGCCTAACCATTGCGCCCTTGTCACAATGGAAACTGCCAGTCGTGTAGAAATGCTTTGCATTTCTACAAACGATAAGCCACTCTGTAGCTTATCGTCCAGACTGCCGCTGGACGGAAGCATACGCCGCCACGAACAGCGGCACCAGGATGGCAGCAAAGATCAGGTTCGGGCCAGCCGCGGGCAGGAACTCACCGACGATCGCCGCAGCAGGCGAAAAGCCGTTGATCCAGATATCCGAGAGGGCCGCAAACCCAATGCCTAATATATTCCCTAACATCGACCAGATCACCGCCGCGGCCACATTCTCATCCTTGAACAGGAAGCGCACCGCCAAGATAAGAACAAAGCCCACCAGGATCGAAACCCCTGCGAAAGTCGAGATCTGCGCGTCGCCGAAGATGCCGTTGTCCACATCGAAGAACAACATATTGGCTTCTGCTTTGTTCAGGAAGAAGATCACCACGGTCACCAGGGCCAGCACGCCGCTGATCCACAGCACAGTGTTGGTGGCCTTCTTGCGGTCCTTGGCCAGCATCACCAGACCAGCGATAAGGCCAACCAGCCCGTTGCCGATGCTCCACTGCGGAGAGAGGCCAAAGCCGGTCAGGGCGTCGCCGAACATGTTGCCAACCGCCCCGGTAAAGAAGCCCAC
>QKGK01000517.1 GCA_003250455.1 Chloroflexota bacterium
ACTGGAAAATCACCCCGATCAAACCGTCGTTGTTGTGACCCATGGATGGACATTAAATGCCTTTCTGGACCATGTGTTTAATGTCGGCCAATACCGGCAGGCCTACATCAATGCGGAAAACACATCAATAACTTATTTAGAATATCTCAAACAGCCGCACTGGGAGCCGTGGCGGGTTCATTTCATTGGACAGACCCCGCACATGGAAGTGTTCCCGGATGGATTAGTGGTTATAGAACCGGAGGCGTAAAATGGTTGGGATCACCATCGTTGGATTAGGACCGGGCAATGCAGGACAGCTGACCCGCGAAGCATGGGAGACATTGACAAAAGCAGAGGAGGTCTATCTGCGCACCTCCCAGCATCCTACCGTCAAAGATCTGCCGGAAGGGTTAATTATCAACAGCTTTGACGCTTTCTACGAGCAGGAGGATGATTTTTCGGGGGTGTATACCCGTATCATTGAAGAGGTGCTTCAGCTGGGGCAAAGGCCGCAAGGTGTCCTGTATGCTGTCCCCGGTCATCCGTTTGTGGCCGAGACAACCGCCCCGGAGATTGTCCGGCAGGCGCAAGAGATGGGGATTCCCGTTCGGATTGTGGAGGGACTGAGTTTTCTGGAACCCACATTTACTGCATTGCGTATAGACCCATTGCCTCAAATGACGGTGGTGGATGCGCTTGACCTGGTTTCTGCCTACCGGCCGCTTTTCCCGCCGCATGTCCCCGCATTGGTAGCACAATTGTATAACCGGATGCTGGCGGGGGAGGTGAAGATCACGCTCACGGCACAGTACCCGGATGAGCATCCAGTCCGTCTGGTACATGCCGCCGGGACAGATGCCCAGGTGGTGGAGGATATCCCGCTGCACCAGATCGACCAAAGCGAACATATCGGTTTGCTGACTTCCATGTATGTGCCTCCTTTGGGAGAATATACCTCATTTGAAGGCTTTCAGGAGCTGATCGCCCACTTGCGTTCCCCGGAAGGCTGCCCGTGGGACAGGGAGCAAACCCACCAATCCCTGCGCACCAATATGCTGGAAGAAGCATTCGAGGCGATCACCGCATTGGATGATGATGATCCGGCAGCCATGCAGGAAGAATTTGGCGATCTGCTGCTTCAGATTGTGCTGCAAACCCAGATTGCAGAGGAGTATGGCGAGTTCAGCATGGCGGAAGTAATTGAAGGCATTCACACCAAACTGGTGCGGAGGCACCCGCATGTGTTTGCCGATGCTGACCTGGCGGATGCAGAAGCGGTGATCAAAAAATGGGAACAGATCAAAGCGCAGGAACGGAAAGATAATGGGGAAGAGGTCAAAGGTCTGCTGGACGGGATTCCCACAGCGATGCCGGCGCTTTCCGTGGCAGATAACTACCAGCGGCGGGCTGCCCGGGTTGGGTTCGATTGGCCTGAAATTGAAGGGGTTTTTGATAAGCTGGCGGAAGAACTAGGCGAATTGAAGGCAGCTGAAACAGAAGACGAACGAACGGAAGAATTTGGTGATCTGCTATTTGCACTGGTCAACCTGGCCCGCTGGTGGAAGATTGATGCCGAATCTGCCTTGCGGGAAACCAATGCAAAGTTCCGGCGCAGATTTGCGGTTATCGAACAAGCCGCCAGAGAGCAAGGTAGGCATCTATCCGAACTGACCCTGGCAGAGATGGATGCCATTTGGGAGAAATCCAAACGCCAATAAATATTTCTGAACAAAAAAAGCCCCTTCAAAGGGGCTTTTTGATGCTGTTCGCAAGGCTAAATCTATTCTGCAGGTTGGGAAATGGGAATCTCCACAGTGAAACAGCTTCCCTCTTCTTCTTTGCTTTTAACCCAAATATCCCCGTGATGGGCAGTAACCGCCAGCTTGCAGAAATATAACCCCAGCCCAGTACCCCGCCTGCGGGCGTTTTTAGTCTGGTATGTGACGTCTTTGTAGAATAGCTGCTTTTGCCTTTCCAGTGGAATACCAGGACCATCATCACAAACGCCAATCAGTACCATATTGGGATCGACAGAGGAAATTTTCGCCCCAAGTTTGATGTTCCCGCCGTTGGGCGTGAATTTAAAGGCGTTATCCAGCAAATTATGGATCACGCGCTTCAGCAAGTTTATGTCTGCGGAAATTTTGGGGAGGTCGGCAGAAAATTCTGTTACCAGGTTCAGGTTCGCATTTTTGATCACGGAAGAAAATTGCTCGCTGACCTCCTGACATATTTCCGGTAGGTTTATTTCTTCCAACTGCAGTTTTAGCACCCCGGTTTCCAATTGGTTAATATTGAGCAGTTCGTTGATCATTCCCAGCATTTTGGTGCCCCCTTTGCGGGAAATTTCCAGCATATCGGGGATGGTTTCCAGATCCCCGTCTTGCAATAAGATCTCGATCATATCCAGCCCGCCCTGAATGGTGACAATTGGAGAGCGGAGGTCGTGCACCAACATGCGGGTGAGGTCCTCGCGGAAATTGGCGAGCTGATGCTCTTTGGTTACATCCCGGAATACCAGGAGCCAGCCGCTTATCTCTCCGGATGAATTCATCACAGGAGTGATCGAGCGCTCAACCGGGAAATCGCGTTTTCCGGACAGGACCATTTCTTCCTGATAAGATGGAATTTCCCTGTCGATCAGCGCCTGGCGCACCTGTTTGCTGATCATCAACGCTTTGTTTGGGGTGGTATCTTCTTCTTTTGCGGATTTTCCAATCAGGTTGGAGGGGGAACTTTCCAGCATGCGGCAAATTGCCTGGTTGACTTCCAGGATTTTAAGGGAGCGGTCCAGCAGCACGAATCCTTCGGTGGCCGTATCTAGGATGGAATTCAATTCGAGCAGTTTTTGGGTCAGCGTTTGATCTGTTTGGGTAAATAACCGGGCATTTTGAATAGCAACAGATGCCTGCGCGGCGATGGTGCTTAGAACGGCCTGGTGCGACTGGTCGAATAATTGCGGGATTTCATCGGGGAGGGTGTAGGACTGCACCGCAATGACTCCCAGCGATTTCCCTCCTGCCAGGATGGGAACCCCAAGCCAGGAAATTGCTTCTTCCCCATATTGGGTCAGTCCGAGTGATTCGATGGTTGCCTTAACATTATTTTCCATCAACAATGGCTTTTGGCTGAACAAAATGTATTCTGTAATCCCTTTTGCGGCAGCCCGGGTAGTCCAGTTGACTTTTTGATTTCGATCATATGCCAATGGGAAGCTGACTTCATTCGTCTCGGGGTGGTACAACGCCACAAAAAAGTTTACTGTGGGCATCAGCTTGGAAACTTCCTGATAGATGCTTTCCAGCACCTCGTTCAGATCCAGTGAGGTGGATAGCGTTTGGCCTACTGCCTGCAACCCTGCCAATTCCTGGACGCGGCGCTGCAGCTCGTTTTGGGCAAGGTTTTGCGAGCGGAGAATGTATCCCATTACCATCAAGGTCAGCGAGAAAAGTGAGAAAGAAAAAATCCCCATGTCAAAATAAATATGAATTGCAAATGGCGCAAACAGCATCGGGAGCAGCTCGATCATCAACATTTGGCCTAAATGCCCAACTAGATATTTGGCGTGCGCCTGGCTGCGGAGGTACAACAGCATCCCGGCAAAGAGATAGTTGGTGATGATATAGACCAAAACGGCACCAAATGCAATAAAGCCCGTTCGGGCGTCGTGGATGGGGATCTGGCCATTCAGCCCGTAAAACAACGATCCGGCAGCCATAATGCTGACCATGTGCATGGTGAAGTTTGCCGCAGAGGCTGCAGGGAGTGAGAGACCATCCTTTTCTTTTTGCCAGCCAACTTTCTGGGGATAATACCAGCGCATAAAACCCAAAATGATGTCTGCAAACAGTTCCAGGATGGCCGTTGGCACGGGACCGATCAGCATGACTGCGGTGATCGCCACCATGGGCATGAGCGAGACTTCCCCAACTCTCAACTGAATGCTGAAGATTGTGGTGTATAGGATCAGGACAAAAAACAGAAGCCACTCACGCAGGTTGATATTCTGAATCGGGGCTGAGAAAAAGAGAATCGCAAGGATGAGCACAGAGAGGATGCCAAGCGATATGATGAACGCGTTTAGAGGTCGGGTCTTCATCAGTTTAGTGAGAGGCGTCCTCCATGGGCTTGTAGCGTTCCCCCGCCGGTATAGCAACAGGAATGTAATTTTCCCTGGGTGGTAATGGGCAGGTTGCAAAATATGTAAAGGCGCAGGGAGGGCTGTAGGCTTTATTGAAATCTACGATCACCCGGTCGCCCTCAGGAATCTCGGAAAGCAGGAATCTGCCGGCCGGATAGCTGCCTTTCCCGCAGGAAAGATCATGGAAGATGATATAAAACTGCCCCGTATGAACTTTCTGGGCATCAAGTGAAACTTGTTCTCCCAGAAAATCGAACTGTAAAGCAACCGGGATTGCTGCCTCGTGTGCATCCCCTAAAACATCCGGAATGGTGACCGTTTTGGGCGGATCATAGGGGACGATTTTGGCTTCCAGGCGGAAGGTTTCGTCTACAGGCCACCATTCCCTGCCGGTGAAGTTAATCCGGTTGGGGTGTTGGGCATGCTTGACGCGCACCCCTGTCCGCTCTCCGCGCTGGATGATGAAAAAGCTGACCGGACCCACCTGTACGATCGTCGGGTTCCGGTTGATATCCGATTCCAGTGTAACAGCCTCGGAAAGGGTTTCTTCGCCTACTGTAACAGTTACCCCGGTTTTCAGGCGGAGGGTGACTTCAGGAGGGGAGAAGTCCAGGAATCCCAATTCAGCAGGGACAACTTCTGCGGGTAATGGAATGTGATTATTCTCCCCACCGCCGATCAGATTGGTCCCTTCCCGCAGCCAATGTAAGCCGGCAAGGGTCAGCCAGCCGTCTTCGGCACGCAGTTGTGTTTCCTTTTCCTGTTGAAATGCTCTGATCTCTTCAAGGTAGGTCTTGGATTCAGCCATCAATAAATAATCAATCCTTGCACAAGCCTCTATAACGGTTTGAAGCGGGCTGTGAAGTGGCGCAGCAGTTTGGGTTGGTAAACGATTTCATAGCCTGATATTGCTTCGGGATGTTCGGCAATCTTGCTAAGCACATCCACAACATAATCCATGTGGCTTTGCGTATACACCCGCCGCGGGATCGCCATCCGCACCAGGTCCAGCTGTGGCAGGATTTCTTCCCCGGTATCGGGGTCGACGTAGCCAAAGGCTACCGTACCTAATTCTACCGCCCGGATGCCGCCTTCCAGGTACATTGCCAGGGACAAAGCCTGCCCGGGGAGCTGTTTTTGCGGGATATGGGGAAGTAGTTTCATAGCGTCGATGTAGATGGCGTGCGCCCCCGGCGGCTCGATGATCTGGATGCCTTGTTTCAGCAGTCGTTCACCCAAATAGGTGGTTTGTGCCAGGCGGTATTCCAGGTAAGGGACCTGCAAGGCTTCTTTAAAGCCCACGGCCATGGCTTCCAGGTCGCGTCCGGCCAGCCCGCCGTAGGTGGGGAAGCCTTCCCGCATGATGAGTTCGTTGCGTACATTCTGGAAGAGTGCTTCGTCGTTCATGGCTAAAAAGCCGCCAATGTTGACAATCCCGTCCTTTTTTGCGCTCATCGTAGCGCCATCTGCCAGGGAGAAGATCTCCTGGGCGATTTCCAGCGGGGTTTTGTCTTCGTAGCCGGGCTCACGCAGTTTGATAAAGTAGGCGTTTTCGGCGAAGCGGCAGGCATCAATGAAGAAGGGGATGCCAAATTCCCGGTAAGTTGCGGCAATCTCCCGCAAGTTCTGCATCGAGACTGGCTGCCCGCCGCCAGCATTGTTGGTGATGGTGACCATCCCGAGGGGAATGTTCTCCGGGCCGGTATCCTGGATGAAAGCGCGCAGCTTGGCAATGTCCATGTTCCCTTTGAATGGAACACGGGTGGCCGGGTCGTAGGCTTCGTCAATGATCAGGTTAGTGGGGCGTCCGCCGCGCGCCCGGATGTTGCCTTCAGTGGTATCAAAGTGCATGTTGGAGGGAACACATTGACCGGGTTTTACCAGCAGGTTGGATAGGATATTTTCGGCAGCACGTCCCTGGTGGGTGGGCACAAAATATTTGAACCCAAATATCTCATCCATCACTTCTTTCAGCCGGAAGAAGGAGCGCGCCCCTGCGTAAGATTCATCTCCCTGCATGAGCGCGG
>QKGK01000153.1 GCA_003250455.1 Chloroflexota bacterium
CGGGTCTCCGGCCGCCAGGGGCAGGATGACGGCCGCGATCATCGGTCCGAGGGACGAGTCGGGGCCTAGCACCAGATACGGCGAAGGCCCAAAGGCTGCATAGGCTACCAGGCAAGCTACGGTGGTATAAAGCCCCGTGATGGCCGGAAGCCCCGCCAGTTCCGCATAGGCCATGCCTTGCGGAACCAGCAAGGTGCTCAGGACCAGCCCGGCCATCAGGTCACGCGGCAGCCAGGCGCGCTGGTAATTACGCAGCGCCCGCAACCCGGGGATCCATCTCTCGACCTGGCCCGCCCTACCAGGTGATTCTGTGCGTTGGATCGCTGCGTTCATCCCTGCATCATTGTGTTTGGTCGCTATCCTGTGCGGGCGCTTCACTCGGTGCAGGTGATGCTACTGGTGCAGGTGGTTGTGCAACCCTACCAAAGGCCTGGCGCACCTTGGGAGACAGCAGATAGAAGAAGATAACGATCGGGATGAGGCCGCCCCAGATGGCTGACCAAAAGGAGGCACCCTGGAACAAATTGATGACCACGCCAAGAACGGTGATGCCGGTGGAGATCAGCCCCAGGTACCAGGCCCAGGGACGCAGCCCGAAGGCTCCAAAAGCGAAGACCAGTTGCAAAATCGGGCCGACGATAAAAAAGATGCTGGCAATGCTGGCAATTACGCCAACCGTCGCAAGCGGACCAAGTAGAGTGCTGCCGAGCATGCCCAACGTGGGCAGGCATAAACCCATCAAGCCTCCGATCAAAGCAAAAATAGCGATAACGGTGACGCCAAACGGTCGTTTCATTTTCTCATCTCCTTTGAGTATTGTTCATTAAACATTTTGCAGAGGTGCTCTCGTCGCCGACCTGCGCGAATCATCCCAGTGGGACGGCGGCGAGACGCAACCTAGAGCCAGGTCTTAACGCCTCATGAAAGACCAGATGACGCCGACCGCACCCTGGATCACCAGTAACAAGGCGGTCAGCCAGATCAGCACCGCGCCTCCCACCACCGAATTGAACATCAGCAGCAGGCCGATCACCAGGCTGAAGGCGCCAAAGATGCCCACGCCCCAGCCTTCCCCCTGGAAGGCGGAGATCAGCGCGGCGATCCCAATCAGCAAACCGAAGATTCCCAGCAGGATGGCATAGATGGCAGGAATGACGACCGTGCTTTCCACCGGGTTGCGTAGCACAATCAGGCCGGCTGCCAGACCGATGATCCCACCGAAGAGTTTCCAACCCCATTCGGCTTTGTCGATGAAAATGCTTGCCAGGGTGACGATGCCCTGGATAAACCAGGACAGGCCCACCAGCAGCATGATCAGCGCCAGGGTGGCGGTGGTCTGCGTGAAG
Organism: Chloroflexota bacterium; assembly: GCA_003250455.1. Classification (GTDB taxonomy): domain Bacteria; phylum Chloroflexota; class Anaerolineae; order Anaerolineales; family UBA11579; genus UBA11579. The sequence continues at coordinate 1,347 of QKGK01000153.1, forward strand.
AGCAGAATACCGAAGATGAGGGAAACGATGCCCCCAAAAAGCAAGATATAACGTTCAGTTTTGTTGTCCATTTTCTTATCTCCTTTTCAAAATGTTCTTAAATTCGGGGGATGTCAAAACCAAGGTCAAATTTTTTCTTATTAGTCCATAAACATCTCGATATCTTCGGGGACCGCCCCGAGGGCTTTTTGGTTTTCGACCAGTTTTTCGATCTCATCCAGGTGTTCTTCCACCAGTTCGGAAATTACGAGCGTGCCCTGGAAAATCTCTGCATCCATGCGCTCATTCAACATTGCCCAGTCGGCCCCTTTGATCAGCACGGCCAGGGCCGATTCGTCTGTGGTCATCTCTTCCCCGATCTCCTTGAGCAGCTTGTTCTTGATGCCGCGGTCGAACATGGCAAAGGCGGTGCCCAGCAGCGCGCTGGCAACAATCCAACCGGCTGCGCCGAACAGCACCGCGAAGACGATTCCGATCACGCCACCCTTCAAGAAACCCTTACCAGCCGGGTCATCCTTGGTCTGGTGCAACTTGATCTTGCCTTTCTCGGTCTTGGTGATTGCCACCGCGTCCTTCAGTTTGACCGCCTTTTCCTTGGCCAACTCTTTCACCGTTTCCAGAGCAGCCTCGGCTGTGTCCACACCGGGGTACTTCACGACAATGAAACTGTATGTATCTGACACCCATTTCTCCTTTCATCGTGAGATTAAAAGACGAATGCCAACGGTTATCGCGCCTTGATGTGGCATCGTC
>QKGK01000222.1 GCA_003250455.1 Chloroflexota bacterium
CGCGCCCGCTTCTGGGCACAGATCACCCATCTCAGTTTTTTCCTCGTCTCCATGCTGATGGCCCTCACCTACAGCGCATACCCGGGACAGACAGACTATAACTATCTCGGCAGTCATGTAGGACGCACCCTGCTGGGGCTCGTCATCGTCACCGCTTTCCTCTCCCTGACCATTTCACTCTTCGCCGCCAAGGACAGGCCCACACTCCCGGCCTGAAACCAGGCAGATATCTCGTTCAATTAACGATTTCGATATTAGAGGTAAACATGAAAAACAAAAAAATCGCCATCACCGGCGCGTTCAGCTACAGCGGTAAATATATTGCCAAACGCCTGCTCGAAAAAGGCTACCCGCTGATCACCCTCACCGGGCACCCCGACCGGCCCACCTCCTTCAACGGGCACATCCCGGCTTACCCCTTCAACTTTGAAGACCGTGACGCGCTGGCAGAAACCCTCCAGGGCGTGGACACCCTGATCAACACGTACTGGGTGCGCTTCGACCATAACAACTCCTCCTTTTTCTCGGCCATCAGCAACATCCGTACCCTGTTCTGGGCGGCCAAACAGGCCGGGGTACGCCGCATCATCCACATCAGCATCACCAACCCGGACAGGACTTCAGGCCTGCCCTACTTTTGGGGCAAAGCCATTTTAGAAGAAGACCTCAAACGCCTGGGCGTTTCCTATGCCATCCTGCGGCCGACGGTCATCTTCGGCAAGGAAGACATCCTGATCAACAACATTGCCTGGTTCCTGCGGCGCTTCCCCGTATTTGCCGTGCCTGGAGACGGCGACTACCGCCTGCAGCCTGTCTATGTGGACGACCTGGCCGAACTGGCCGTGGCACAGGTGGAATCCGACCAAAATGCCGTCATCGAAGCGATTGGGCCCGAAACCTATACCTTCAACGGACTGCTTACCATGCTCAAAAATACTCTCGGCAGCAAAACGCTGCTCGTCCATACCCCGCCGATGGTGGCCCAGCGGCTTTCTGCCGTGGTGGGCAAGGCGGTGCAGGATTTCGTCCTCACTGAGGATGAGGTTGTCGGACTGCTGGAAGACCGCCTGGTGGTGGACGCACCTCCAGCCGGGAAGACCCGTCTCAGTGACTGGGTGAAAGAACACGCCGACACCCTCGGCACCCAATACGCCAGCGAGATCGACCGGCACTACGACCAGTAGCATACGAATTTCAGATAACAGGGTTGGGTTTCAAAACCCGACCCTGTTATCCTTAACCCGCCCCAACGCCTCTTACCACATTCCCCCTTGAAATCTGATTGCACGGCATGTAAAATTGAATTGCGTCATCTTCCACCCAACCCCGCAACCGGAGAACAATGGAAAAACGAACCTGGCTTTACAACCTGCGTTGGGCTTTTTTTGCCGGTCTGACAGGCGCAATCCTCGCTTATGTGCTCACGCGTTTCACCTTCCAGCTGATCGGGGAAAATCCGGCCCCTGAAACGGTGTTGTTCCTGGTGCTGGTGCCGGTTACGGCCTTTCTTACCGGGCAGTTCTCCTGGCTGCTGGTTTGCCAGTTTTCCAGGCCGCAGACGGTTGCCAAGGGAGCCCTGAACGGGGTATTCATCGGTTGGATTGCACAGCCTTTGTTGGGCGCATTCTGGGTGGTGTATGCCAACATCTTCCCCCACGATGCTTATCTTTTTATGCCCGAACACGCCAGCGCCATGCTTTTGCGCAGCCTGCTGTATTCGGCGTGGCTGACGATCCCATTGGGTGGGTTGATGGGAGGTGTGCTGGCTTACCTCCAGACCCGCAGCAGCAACCGGAAAAAGGAATCCGCCAGTGAAGACTTACCCCCAACCCCGATAAACGCCCTCCCCCCGCAGTAATTCCTGATCCTCCCTCCCCTGGATTCCCGCCTGCACGTGAATGACCGTATTCCCTGTCAGGTGTCGTTCCCACATGTTTTCAGCCCCCACAGCTTCATTTTGATAACCTCTACTCCCGATGACGATTCAATCTTCGGAAAGCCTCTGTTACTTGCAACACCTCAAGGTGCCGCTTTCACTTCGTTCAAGCCTGGTGCATTTTTCGTTCTTTCCTTCTGGGTTTCTCTCCTTTTCCTGGATGCCCGCCTTCGCGGGCATGACATCTCCCTCAGTTTCAAAGTGTCATTCCCGCACGGGTCTGGCGGGAATCCACTCATTCCCCCTTCTTCCATCTAGTGGCTTTTCCCTACCAAACCCTCTTTGATTTTTAACTTCTGCTATAAGCCTTAGGCTTCCACCAGCCTAGCTGGTGTTTTTTTGTTTCAGGCGTTTCACGCCTTCAACCCCCTAAAGGGTTAAAAAAGCGGAGGCCAAATGGCCTCCGCTTCGTTCTCTTTCACATCCCCATCACGGGCACATATCTTCCGGGGTGTAATCCGGGTTGGCGTACCCGTAGACCGCCGACCCCAATGGGTCCAGCACCTGGGGCTGATGAGAAGACGCATACTGGCGGGCCGCCGTGCAGCCGCCTTCCACGCCCAGGGTCTCGCTGTCTGCCAGGAAAGCGTCCGCCATCTCCACATACCCAAACTGGCTCTCCGCGCCATACAGCTCGTCCAGTTCGGCATAGATCGTCTCGGCGGATGTCCGGTCGCCCATGAAGACTGCCGCCACCACCCGTTTATAAGTTGCGTAGGCGGCCAGGTTGTTATACTCCACTTCTTCCTTGGCCCATTCCAGCAGTGAATCATCGGTGATCACCTGCTCATAGAGCAAAGAAGCGATCAGATACTCTTCCCGGTCCATGGCCGCGTCGGCATCGTGCACCAGGTGAATGCGGAAAGGCGAAGCGGCCAACATTTGGCCTTTCAGCCGCCACAGACGATTGACCGGATCGTAATCCCAGGAGTTGATCGTATCCCGCTGCGGCCCGGCGCCCACGGAACCATACGCCGTCCCGGTCACTTCCAGGGTGTAGATACCGTCATGATCGTAGTCGGTCAGCTTCACCTCCGGGTAGGGATATTCCAGCGTGCTGCCTTCCAGCTTTTCGGCATAATGTTCATTTTCCCAGGCGAGGATTCCTACATCCTGGAAGCAAGTATGCGCCCCGCAGTTTGTGCTGCTGATGACTGCTTCCCGTTCGCCGTCGGCATTAATATCCTGAATGTGCAGCACCACAGGCGCAAAAGCGTTTGCTTCTGAAACAACCACCTGCTCCAGCACATACGCCTCATCCTCACAGTTATAGATCATTAATGCGCCTTGCGGCTGGTTGGCCGGGTCGTAAACCGTCACCACTACCTCCCGGTAACCATCCCCGGTCAGGTCTTCGGCCCACACCGGCTGGTCTTCCGGCCCCAACCCCTGGATGATCAGCGAAACTGCCAGCTCTTCCGGTGATGCGCCGGCGTTAAGGTAATCCAGAATGGTCTGGGGAAGTTCTTCATATTTGGAGAAAACAAAATCCGGGTGCTCGGCAGGCGGCACGCACACCGCGCTTCCATTTGCCGGCAGCGGGGTCACCACGGGTGTATCAGATGGCGACTTTGTTTCTGTAATGACTGTGGTAACTACCCCATCAACAGACGTGGGGCGCGCTTCTTCAAAAACATGTGTTGCGGTAGGCTCTGTGGCGGTATTCCCTTGCAAACCGCTGCATCCAGCCAACAGCAACACCAAAATAATGCTCAACGCAAACAGCTTTTTCATCATAGGGTCTCATTCCATATTTTGAGTTTTGGTCTATCCCGATTATACTAGTGACACAGGGACATGACCACTTCAAACCTCGTTTATCTCACTCAGGGGGATACACAAGGCCAGGCCGTATTGGAACGGTACCTCCCGCGCCTGCACCACGGCGCGGCAGCCCACTGGCTGAGTGCCACCCTGCCCCAGAAAGGCACCTGGATCATCGATCCCTTTGGGGCCAGCCCGCAGTTGGCCCTCGAAGCCGCCCAGGCAGGATACCGCATCCTGGTGATCTCCAACAACCCGATCACCCGCTTCCTGCTGGAGATGATGGCAACCCCGCCCACCGAAGAAGAAATGCAGGCCGCCCTGGCCGACCTGGCCTCAGCACGCCGCGGCGACGAACGCCTCGAACAGCACATCCGCTCGCTTTACACCACGCACTGCGACCAATGCGGCGCAGAGGTGGATGCGCAGGCTTTCCTGTGGCAGCGTGACGCCCTGACCCCTTACGCCCGCAAATATGCCTGTCCCCACTGCGGACAGGAAGGCGAATTCCCCGCCACCGAAGCGGATATTGAGAAAGCCCGCCGCTTCAGTCTTGTCGGCCCGCACCGCGCCCGCGCCCTGGAACGGGTTGCCTCCAGCGGCGACCCCAACCGCATCCATGCCGAAGAAGCCCTCGACACCTACCTGCCGCGGGCGGTTTATGCCCTGCTGAACATGATCAACAAACTCGATGGGATCGACCTGGAAGCCCGGGAAAGCATCTACCTGCAGGCCCTGCTGCTGGCCGCCTGCGACCGGGGCAACAACCTGTGGCGCACCCCCAAAGAGCATATCCGCCCCAAGCAGCTCACCACGCCGCCGCGTTTTATCGAGTATAACCTGTGGCTGGCCCTGGAAACTGCCATCCCGCTGTGGGCTAACGGCAGACCGGCCACCCCGCTGACCTACTGGCCCGAAGGCCCGCCTGAAAGCGGCGGCATCTGCCTGTACCAGGGACAGGTCAAAGACCTCACCACCCAGCTCGACCGGATCCCCGTGGGAGCGATGATCGCCGCCATCCCGCGCCCCAACCAGGCCTACTGGACGCTTTCCGCCCTGTGGGCCGGCTGGCTGTGGGGACGGGAGGCCATTGGCCCCTTTATCAAGGTGCTGCGGCGCAGACGCTATGACTGGGCCTGGCACACTGCTGCCCTGTACAGCCCCTTGCGCCGCCTTGCAAACCGGCTGCCGCCTCAAACCCCCTTCTTTGGCATGATCACCGAGAACGAAGCCGGGTTTGACGCCGCCGCCATGGTAGCCGCTGATCTGGCAAACTTCCAGCTGGAGGGAGTTACCTTGCGCCTCAAAGAAGGCCAAACCCAACTGCTCTGGAAGAAAGTTGAGGAACGCCCCACACCTCCTGAACGCCAACCGGCCAGCACAGTCGCAGAGGCCATCCGGCAGACAATCATCGCCCGCGGCGAACCGACCCCCTACCTGCACCTGCAAGCCGCCGCCCTGGACACGCTCAGCCAGGAAAACGCCCTCTCCGCCCCCGGGCTGGACCCGCAGGCGCCGCGCACTGCCCAGGCGCACACCGCCTATACCAGCACGCGCCAGCTCCTGATGGACACTTTGGCGCCATCCGGGCCATTTGTGCGCTATCAGGGCGGCAAAAGTTCGATTGAGATAGGGAAATGGTGGCCCAAAGCGGAAATCGAGCCCGAGCAGTCGCTGGCCGACCGGGTAGAAATGGCGGTAGTTAACCTGTTCCAGGCAGAGAACACCCTGCCGCTGACCGGGCTGGATGCCAGCCTGTGCAGCCAGTTCCCTGGCCTGCAAACGCCGGACGCTTCGCTGCTGCAGGCCATTTTGAGCTCCTACGCCGAAGAACGCCAGCCGGGGCACTGGACTCTGAGAGAGAATGACACCGCCGCAGCCCGCCGCGCTGATGTGGCCGAAATGTTCCGCTTACTGGAAGAAACCGGGAAAGAGACCGGCTTTACCGTCCGGCGGGAAAACACCCTGGTCTGGGAAGGCGCACAGGACGGAGCGCCGCTCTATTTTTACGTGATCGCCTCCTCTATCCTGGGACGCATCATCCACGCCGCCCAGCACCGCCCGGAGCAAGGGATCATCGTGCTACCGGGCAGCCGCGCCGGGCTGGTGATGCACAAGCGCGAGCGCAACCCGCGGCTGGACTATCTGCTGGAAGGCGGCTGGCGCTTCCTCAAGTTCCGCTATGTGCGCCGCCTGGCCGAGAGCGAGCGCATCTCCCCTGAGAACCTCGCCAGTCATTTTGCCCTCGACCCGCTCTCGCACGAAGAAGCTCAACTCCCCCTGCTGTAATTGTTCTCCAAAACCTACGCAGTCTCTGCCTCTGGCATAAACGCTTCTGCGCCCCGCACCTTGCGCCAGCGCGCCAGCACCACGGTGAGGGCGATCCAGGTGCCTACGCCGATAGCCAGGAACATCTGTGGCAGCCCGTAGGTCTGCCCCATCACCCCCATCCCGATCTCTATCCCCGATTGCAGCAAATAAAAGATGAGCATGTCCACCGAAAGCACCGTGGCGCGCACCGCGCCCGGCGTGGCCTTCATCACGATCGTCTCTGTGATCGGCCCGGTGACCGCCGAGCTGAACCCCACCAGCCCAAATACCAGCAGCCCGACCCAGGTTTCCACCAGGCCCAGGGCAACAAACCCGGCCAGCACGATCGCCGGGGCCATCCACAGCCAGCGCCAGGTGCCCATTCTCTCTTCTATCTTACCCACCGCAGCAGCCCCGGCCAGACGGAACATCCGGAAGGAGAACAGGAACACGCCGATCCATTTGACCGAGATGCCGATATTGACCGCATGCGGCTGGAAGAATGTGACCGCCACCAGCGCGCCGCCCACAGGCAGCAGGTTGCGGTAGAGCATCACCATGCGCAGGTTAGGCGACTGTTTGAGGGCTTCGAAGGTCAACCCCACAGCACGCGCATATTTGATCCGTTCGCCGGTGTCCGGGTCTGGCTCATAGGGCGGCTCTTTGAGCGTGAGCACAAAAAAGAGAGAGACCACCATCAGGATGGCGGTGATCACAAAGGTGGCTTCCATGTTCCAGTCCCCGACCACGCCTCCCAATATGGTGCTGACCGCCGTGGAGATCAATGCGGTCACAGAGAGGCGCGCCCTCACCTTGGTATATTCCTCCTCCCGCCCCACCTGCTTGAGCGAGTCGTACACCAGCGCCAGCCCCGCCCCGGATTCAAAGGTGATCGCAATCGCCCACAGCGAATTGGCCACCAGCAGCAGCCCAAAGTTCTGCGCAAGGCCAAACAACAGCACCGCTCCGGTGTTCATCAGCACCGAGATGGTCACCGAGGCTTTGCGCCCGAAGGTATCCGCCACCATGCCGGTGGGCAGCTCGGCCAGGGCAGTCGTCAGCCAGAAGGCCACGTCCACAAAGGTGACCTGCGTCAGGGTCAGGCCGCGCTCTTGCTGTAAAAAGATCACCCAGACGGGCAAAAACAGCATGAACTGGTACAGCGCCTGGTAAATGAAATATTTGGGGATATTGCCCTGGTAGGAGCGCTCAAAAATTCGTTTCATGATCCCTATAATTACTTGGAAAACCCCATCTACTGAGAGAATAAACGGGACCCAGTAGATTGAAGAGTGGCTGGCATATGTCATTCCCGCGCAGGCGGGAATCCACTATTGCATCCTGGTGTAGATTCCCGCCAAAATCGTGCGGGAATGACCTGTTGAAAAATGTCTGTGCTGTGCCAAAGAAATCATATCTTATTAAATCGCCAATCCTGAGAAGGGTTTACTGACACTGTCGCACTAACCAATGATAAAAATACGCCCCGCAGAACGGGGCGCATTCACGAATTTATCAAAAGATCAGGCTTCCTCGATCGGCAACACCAGGTCCAGCGGATATTCCGCCAGCACCTCCATGCGCCCGTCGGCATGCACGAAAACCGTATCTTCCAGCCGGCAGCCCATGCCCTCGTCCGGGTAGTACAGCCCCGGCTCGATCGTCACGATCACACCGGGCTTCAGCACGGCATCCGACGGGCGGGCGAAAGGCAGCTCATGCACATCCAGCCCCAGACCGTGCCCGATGCTGTGCACGTACCCGGCCTGAATCATCTGGTCCTGCCGGATGGTGGGATGACCCTGTTCCTCGAACAGCTCGCAGGTGCGGTCCTGCAACGCAGCGAAAGGCATGTTGGCCTCCATCTCCTCGGTCATCAGCCTGTCGAAGACCTCGCGCACGTCGTCGTACAGCTTCTGCTCTTTTTCCGGGGCATAGCCCAGGCACCAGGTGCGGGTGAAGTCGAAGTGGTAGCCGCCGCCCGGCTCTTGCAGGAAGATATCGTACACGATGGTCTTGCCCAGGGCCAGCACGTCATCCGGCTCGCCCAGGTTGTGCGGCACCCCGGCATCCCGCCCGATGGCAAAAATGACCCCATGCGGATTTTCCACCCCGGCGGCAATTGCCCACTCGTTGATCTTCGTTTTAACGTCGCCAATCGTCAGCGGCTGGCCATTTTCCTTCACCAGCACGCCGTCTTTGGCTTTGTGCGATTGCAGATAGGCCGCCGTCTTGCCGACCACTTCCACCGTGGCCGCACCCATCTTGCGGGTGTGCTCCACCTCGTCTTCGTCTTTCGTCTCGCGGGCCAGCTTGAGCACCGGGTTTCTCATCTCCCCGACGATCTCGATCTCCGGCATTAACTCCTGGAGCATATTGAAAACTTCATAGCTGTAGGCTGCGTCCAGCAGCCCGTAGATCGCTACCCGGCCGCTTTCCAGCCCGAGGTCGGCAAACATTTTCTGGTAGCGCAGGGCGGTTGCCTTCAGCGGGTCTCCGCCCACCTGATTGAGCAGGTCGTTGTAGCGGTATTCGGCCAGATTTTTGGTCTGCAAGCCCGTGCTGGCAGCCTGCTCGCGCTCCATCGGGTTGCAAAACAGCACCGGGGCCTGCCCGCGCAGTTTGATCAGATCACCGGGGTCCACGTGCACGTTGCCGGTAAAATAAAACATTGCCGGGTTATGGGTGGCCGGTCCGCTGACCAGCAGTGCATCCAATCCGGCAGATTCCATCAAAGCATCAAGGTCTTGTTTCATCGTCTTTTTCCCTGGGGTTAGATTTGTTGCGCGCTCCATTATAACCCAGGGAAAGGTGCAGATTCAATTGGAAATAAGGAGGATATCACAGCATAACCAAAGCCAAAGATCGCCACAGTCGCTGCGCTCCCCCGCAATGACGAAAAGTGATCCGTAGTGTCATTGCGAGCCGATTTAAAGCAAAGCTTTAATCCGGCGAAGCAATCTCAAATACAGATTTCCCTCAATTCCCCCAGCGGGAGATGGCATTTTGCAACCCTACCAGCAGGGCTCCTTCCTGCTGCGGCAGCACGCTGCGCGGGTCGACCATCACGTTGTCGTTCTCCACCCGCGCAATGATCGGCGGGCGGGACTGGCGCAGCCTCTTGAGGAACTGGTCCGGCTGGCTGACCGGGATGGACACCAGGTAGGTCGGCAGCATCTCACCGGGCAGACTGCCGCCGCCCACCGCCGATTCGCCTTCCACCACCCTGGAGCCCCGCAGCATCCTGGCCCACTGCTCGGCCCGGCTGCGAATAATGTCCGGATTCATCGAGATCATCTGCCAGATAGGGATCTTGCGCTCGGCTTCCCCTTTCAGGTAGTGCATCAGGGTGGCCGCAAGGCCGGAAAGGGCCATTTTATCCGCCCGCACCGCCCGTGCCACCGGGTGCTTGCGCAGCCTGTCTACCAGCACTTTTCTGCCCACGATGATCCCGGCCTGCGGACCGCCAAGCAGCTTATCGCCGGAGAAGCACACCAGGTCCGAACCGGCAGCCAGCGACTCCATCACAGTCATCTCGTGCGCCAGGCCGTAATCAGCGGTGTCCAAAAAGCAGCCCGACCCCAGGTCGTCCACCACCGGCAGACCGGCGGCATGCGCCACTGCGGTGATCTCCTCCAAAGCCGGTTCGGCAGTAAAGCCCATCAGCTTGAAGTTCGAGCGGTGCACGCGCATCACCAGCTTGACCGGCTCTTCCTCGATCGCCCGCTGATAGTCTTCAATGTGCACCCGGTTGGTCGTGCCGATCTCTTCCAGCACCGCCCCGGACTGGGTCATCACATCCGGGATGCGGAACCCGCCGCCAATCTCGATCAGCTGCGTGCGCGAGATCAGGGTGCGGCGGCGGTAGGAAAGCGCTGAGAGGATCAGCAGCAGCGCAGAGGCGTTATTGTTCACCACCAACCCGGCTTCCGCGCCGGTGATGCGGGTAAGCAGGTTTTCGGCGTGCAGATAGCGCGAACCGCGCTCGCCTTCTTCAAGGTCATATTCCAGGGTGGAATACCCCTGGACAATTTTCTGCACAGCATTGATCGTATCTGTGCTGAGGGGAGCACGGCCCAGATTGGTATGCAGGATCACCCCGGTCGCGTTGATCACCGGTTCGAGCGTGGGATTGGTCCAAAGCTGGAGGTAGGCCAGCACATCCTGCATGATCAGTTCCGGCAGCGGGATGGTACCCTGCTCCGCGCCGACCTTTTTGCGGATATTCCCCAACACCTGCCGTATCGCCGCTACTGTCAGGTCGTGGCCGTAGTCTTCCACATAGTCGATCCCGTCCGGGGTCTGGAGCAGCGCGTTAACCGAGGGCAGCTTTCGCAGATCAGATCGTTGGTTGGTTTCGCTCATCGTTCAACCTCCACTCTACTCACGGACGACGCCAAAAGCTGCGCTCCCGCATGCGCAGAATGATCTCCAGCACCACAAACCCCACCAGGAACACCCCGGCCAGCCCTACGCTGACCACCTGTCCAAAATTCATCCAGATGAGCAATGCAGCATAGATCCCCACCCACAAAGACTGGCGCACCACCACTTTATGCTCCACCGGCGGCTCTGCGGGAAAGCGGTAATGCAAAAAAGCGGCCACAGGGAGCGCCAGCCCGGTGAACCCGACCACCACCAGGAAGAAAAAGAGCCAGCGCGGCCACAGTGTCGGTTCGGTCATGTTCACCAGCACGAACAGGCCACCCCAGCCTAAAACCAGCAGCGGCACAATCAGGGGTAAAAATATTTTAACAGTGGGTGTCTGACGCATGCAGAGCTCCAATCCACAATATAAAAATCGCAGTCCAGGCTGCGGAAAAATTTCAAGCCACTCGTTCGATAAAATTATATCGTATTTCCCCCAGGCAGGATGTACGCCGATGGTACCGGGTTTTTTACGGTCAGTGAGCGAACAAAAACAGCAGGTCGTTGACGTTTGTCCGCGTTGGGCCAGGTTTCAGGCAGTCGCCCAGGGCGTTGAAAAACATGTACGAATCGTTGTTTTCCAGGTAGGCCTGTGGGTCTAACCCCAGCGCTTTTGCTCGCCGAAAAGTCTTGCCGGTCACTACTGCCCCAGCGGCGTCCGAGAGGCCGTCCCCGCCGTCGGTTGCCAGAGCCACCATCACCGCCCCGACAGCGCCGTCCAGAGTTTGCACGCCGGCCAGCGCTATCTCCTGGTTGCGCCCGCCAACCCCTTTCCCCCGGATGGTAACGGTCGTCTCCCCACCGACCACCCACATCGCCGGACGACTTCCCCTCGCCTGGGCAAACCCGCGCAGCTTTGCGGCCATCTGTAACCCTACCTCGCGGGCTTCCCCTTGCTGCGTAGTGGTGAGCAGTTCAGCGGTGTAGCCCAGCTTTTCTGCCCGGGCAATCGCCCCGCGGGCGGCAATCTCGTTATTTCCCACCAGCAGGTTATTGGGCGGTTGCGCCATGAAGGGCGGCGGCTGAGTGGGGAGCTGCAGCACCCGGCGCACCGAGGGAGGCAAAGTTTGCTCCAGCCCGTATTTCCTCACGACCTGCAGACCGGATTTGCGTTTACCCAGTTCGATCACCGTCGGGCCGGAAGCGATCATCCCCAGCGGGTCGCCGACCACATCCGAAAGGATCAGTCCCGCCACCGGGGCAGGCGCGGCGGTTTTTGCCAGCCCGCCGCCTTTGACGCTGTCCAGCACTTTGCGCAGCGTATTGACTTCGGTAATATCCGCCCCGCTGCGCAGCAGGATGCCGGTGGTCTCCTGAAGGTCCTCCAGCGAAACCCCTTCCACAGGTTTGGTCAGCAGCGCCGACCCACCCCCGGAAAGCACCATCAGCACCAGATCGTCCTGGCTGGTTTGCGCCAGCAGGTCAAGCATTTGCCCGGTAGCGGCTAGCCCGCGCTGGTCGGGGATCGGATGCGACGCTTCTGCAATGCGCACCGGGCCGACCTGTTCCGGGCCGCCGTACCCCTCCTTGACGATCACCAGGCCATCCGCCAGATAGCTACCCAATTTGTCCACTACTGCCTGGGTCATCGGCAGGCCAGCCTTGCCCGCCCCCACCAGGAAGATGCGGCGGTAGCGGCGCAGGTGGTAGGTCTGCCGCCCCAAATGGAGCTGCTCCCCCACCAGGTTGAGCGCACGCGTCACTGCCTGATAGGGGTCCACGGCCTCGATTGCCGCTGCAAGGATGCGGGCAATATCCATCCCCCAGGGGGCTGCGGATAAGCTGTGGGTGAGGAATTTTTCAGGCTGCATAATGGTATTGTATCAAAGGAAACGTTTCTATTATGACATTAAAAGCTTAAAGCATGCGAAGGACGATCTCCGATCATCTTTCGGCGTTGAGAGCAAGATTTCATCCATCATTAACCTAAATTTTGTCCTCATGGTTATAATTAGAGTAACCTTTCTTGCCAACATACTTCCCACAGGTAAATTTTTCAACAGGTATAAGGAGTTAATAATGGACGAAAGAAAACCGCGCCTTCTCGCCGGATGGATGATGATTGGGATGGTCGTCATCGGGATCTTGGGTATTCTCGGAGCGTTCCTGTCCCTGCTGTTTGAAAATGATTACATTGGGATGGGCCTATGCCTGCTTGCTTCTGCATATGCCTTCGGTGGCGTGCTGAAAGCTTACCGGTAAACGAGACCACTTCCCACAATTGAATAGGAGTTTTTTATGACCAATATGCGATTTAAACTATTAGGCCGCAGCGGTTTGCGCGTCTCCGAGCTGGCGCTCGGTACCATGACCTTCGGCGAAGACTGGGGCTGGGGCGCATCCAAAGAAGATTCTCAAAAGATCTTCGATGCCTATTCCAATGCGGGCGGCAATTTTATCGACACCGCTATCAACTACACAAACGGCACCAGCGAAAAATTCGTGGGGGAGTTCATCCACGCCGACCGGGATTACTTCGTCGTCGCCACCAAATACACCCTGCGGGATGGAAACGCCAACAAGCAAGACCCCAACGCCGGCGGGAACCAGCGCAAGAATATGCTGCGCGCTGTCGAGACCAGCCTGAAACAGCTCAACACCGATTACATTGACCTCTATTACCTGCATATGTGGGACTTCATGACCCCCATTGAGGAAGTCATGCGGGGACTGGATGACCTGGTGCGCTCCGGCAAGGTACGCTATATCGGCATCTCCGACACCCCTGCCTGGGTGATCTCCAAAGCTAACCTGATGGCCGAGCTGCAGGGTTGGTCGCGCTTTGTTGCCAGCCAGTTCCCGTACAGCCTGGCCAGCCGCGACCCGGAACGCGCCATGATCCCCATGGCGCGCACTGAAGACATCGCCATGACCGTCTGGGGCATCCTTGGCGGTGGGGTGCTCACAGGCAAATATCGGGATGAGAACGCCACCACGCGCTACGACAGCGCCAGCGAAGAACGGATGAAACTGGCCGATGCGATGGTGAAGATGGCGAATAAACACGGCGTCACCCCCTCACAGATTGCGATCAACTGGGTGCGCCAACGCCCCGGGAGCGGCGCGCCGATCATCCCGATCCTGGGAGCGCGCAATCTGGCGCAGTTGGAAGACAACCTCGGTGCGCTCGATTTCACCCTCACCCGGGAGCAGATCGCTGAACTGGAAGACCTTAGCCCCATCCAGCTGGGCTTCCCCTATGACTTCCTCACCAGCGACAACGTCCGCAACCTGGTGTTTGGCGAAACCTACGACCAGGTAGACAACCACCGCAACATCCTGTGGAAGTGAGCGAAAATCTTTTACCTATAGTAAAAGTGCGGCTGAAAAAAGCCGCACTTTTTGAATCCCGGGATGTTAAACGATCTTGCTTATTTATGACAAAATAAATCCAATTTACCTGCTGTCCCGTATATTTTCATAACTCATGCTAAAGGAGAGAAAATATGCGAAACAAACTTTTATTTCCCTTGATCGCGCTATTTTTGCTGGCAATACTGATGACCGCTTGCAGCGGCAGCGCCACAGAGAACACCCCCGTACCAGAAAACCCCACCGAGGCTCCCACAGAAGCCCCGCAAGCCATCACTCCCTCCGTCACCGTAGAAGACCAGGATGCCAGCGGCGGCACGGTAACTGTTCCCGACGTGACTTCCGCGCAGCTCGGTTGGATTGTGATCCATGCGGACGGCGGCGGATCCCCCGGCCCGGTGATCGGCTATACCCAGGTGCAGGAAGGCGATAACGCCAACATAACCGTGGACATTGACCTGGACGCCGCCACAGAGACCCTCTACGCCATGCTGCACGTGGACGCAGGCACCACAGGAACCTACGAGTTCCCCGGTGACGATGTCCCTGCCAGGGTGGATGATGCTGTCGTGGTCAAGCCTTTTCATGTAACCCTACCAGAAGTCTCCATGGACGAGATCACACCTGCCATCACCGTAGAAGACCAGGATGCCAGCGGCGGCACGGTAACTGTTCCTGACGTGACTTCCGCACAGCTTGGCTGGATGGTGATCCATGCGGACGCCGACGGTTCCCCCGGCCCGGTGATCGGCTACACCCAGGTGCAGGAAGGCGACAATGCCAACGTAACCGTGGACATTGATCTTGACGCTGCCACAGAGACCCTCTATGCCATGCTGCACGTGGACGCAGGGACAGCAGGCACCTACGAGTTCCCCGGCGATGATGTCCCTGCCAGGGCCGGTGATTCGGTCGTGGTCAAGCCCTTCAAGGTCACCTTGCCGGATACCGGCATGGACGAAGGCAGCAGCACATCCGCAGTGACGATCAAAGACGGCCGCTTTGAAGCAAAAGATATCACAGTCAAAGTGGGCACCACCGTCACATGGACCATGGATGCCAGTTTCCCGCACACTGTCACCGCTGATGACGGCAGCTTCGACAGCGGCCAATTGAGCAATGGGCAGACCTTCACCTACACATTCAACGAAGCAGGAGATTTCCCCTACTACTGCACCCTGCATGGCGGCCCGGGCGGGTCCGGCATGTCCGGCACGGTGACGGTGACAGAATAAGCACCCAATTTCCCACATAAAACAAAAAGACCCGGCAAAACCGGGTCTTTTTGATGTCAGTCAATGCCTACAGCTCTGCCCCCAGCACCCGGTCACCCGTAGGGCCGGGGCTGCCGCCGTATGGCTCGATCGTGATGCCAAAAGCGTCGAAGCTGTCCAATGGCTCCCGCGAATACACCTGGAAAGCGGTATACCCGCTCTGCGAAACGGAGAACACCCCGCCGCTGGTGCGCTGATCGCCTTTGATCAGCCACAGCTGGTACTGCTGGCTTTCGTCCAGTTCATCCAGGTTGGAGGCTACCAGTGTCCCGTAGCGCCCATCTGCACTGACGATGACCATTCCCCGGGCGGCTGGCATAACCTCCTCGGCTGCCAGGTTGATCACGCCAAAGGCATTCGCCCGCAGCGAGCGCACCTGGTTCAGCAAGACCAAATTGCTGATCACCAGCAGCAGGATCACAGCCACGCTCGCTACCGAAAAGCCGGGCGTTCCGGCAATCGCCCGCGGCCGCCAGGGTGATTGCTTTACTTTTTGTGCCGGTTTCGCTGCAGCCTGCCGCGCCTGGGCCATCACTTTCTCTTTCAATGCTTCCGGGGCTTGCATTTCCGGCACTGCATGGCCCAACAGACCCACCGTCTCCTGGTAGGCATATAGTTCAGCCGTGCAGGAAGCGCAGTCCGCCAGATGGGCCTCGACCCACTCGGTTTCCGCATCACCCAAGATCCCCAACGCATAGGCAGGGATATTGTCAATTATTTCCTGGTGCTCGTTCATCTCGTTCTACCTTCACTACCACATACCCCGGATACCCACCCGGGGCTATTAAATTATACGCACCCAGCGCACAATTGGATGTGTTTTACTGCTCATCGATCAGCAGCCCGCGCAGTTTTTGCATTCCCAAACGGATACGGGTCTTGATCGTCCCCAGCGGTTCGTTGAGGGCATCGGCAATTGCCTGCTGGGTCATATTCTGGAAATAGGCCATCGCCAGGGCTTCCCGCTGATCTTCGGGGAGCTGCGCCAGCGCCTCCACCACGCGGTGTCTGGTCATGCGCAGCGCCACGCGTTCTTCAGGGGTCACACCGGTAACAGGCTCCCATTCGTGTGCATCTCCCCAGTAAACCTGCCCCTGCAGGGGTTTTCGCTTGCGCAGCAGGTCAATTGCCCGGTTGCGCGCGATCCGGCTCATCCAGGTGTTCACTTTGGCCTTTGCCGGGTCATACCTTTCCAGACTCTGCCAGATCTTCAGGAACACATCCTGGGTCACGTCCTCGGCGAGGGGCGGGTCTCCCAAAATGCTGAAGGCAATGCTGTACACCAGGTTGACATAGCGGTCATAGAACACATCAAACGCCCGCATGTCAGCCCGGCGCATCAACCGGATCAGGTCTGTGTCATTCCATTCAGTACTGCTCACAACCATCCTTTTGCATCAATCAATATCCGGTAAGCCCCCCATCAATCAAGAGGTGAAAATATTATATCCTGAACTAAGGAGCCGCTCAAAAATAATTAGAATAATAGAATTTTCTGCTGCGATACCTTTAATAGATCGCCGTCAAATTCACTCGGCTTCACAAGGTGAATGATTGGAAAAGGCTGATCTGCTATTATAAAAAATTTCGGCGATCACCCTATTCGGACAAAAAAGAGCAACTTTTCCGTTTTGCAACCGGTTGCATTTGATTTTCTAACCTTTTATTAACAAAATATCAGAGGAATTGCTTGACATTGAATTTTTTTTCTAGTAACATGAAAGACGGTTCGCCAAAAGAACCGAAAATTTTGAAAGGAGACGCAATCTGTAATATGGCAATTTACCTGAGCAAAACCGCTTATATCTTCCGAACCCGGCAGCAAATTTCCGGAATCGAAGGATTTGCCTTGTCGCAGTGCGTCTGTTGACCGAGATCTAAACATTCTTTAGAAACACGGCCACGGGCGCTTGGACAAGCCCCGTGGCTTTTTATATCCCTCAAAGTTCTACGCCAGAACGAAGAAACACAGCCACGGGAGCAAACCGCCCCTCTGGCTGTGTTTTTTTGTCAGTATGGGCACGGAGAAGAGATAGAACCAACCAAAGGAGTAACGCAATCATGACGACAATTATCGATGTCAACAACATATACAAGAAATTCGGCAGACCAAAGTCCCGCCAATGGTGGCAGAAGTTTGGCAAGAACAGCGCCAACGGAAACGGCGCCAAGCCAGACGAAAGCCTTTCTGCCCCGGTGATTGCCCTGGATAACATCAACTTCCAGGTGCAGGCCGGCGAGATCTTCGGCGTGCTTGGCCCCAACGGCTCCGGCAAGTCCACCCTCATCCGCCTGATGGCCACCTTACTGCTCGCAGACGGCGGCAGCATCAAGGTCGACGGACTGGACCCGGCAGAGGATACCCTCAAAGTGCAGGAGCTCATCAACCGGGTATCGGTGGAAGCCAGTTTCTTCAAGAAGCTCTCCCCGATGGAAAACCTGATGTTCGGCGCCCGGCTGTACGGCCTCAACGGCAGTGAAGTCCGCAAGCGTGTGGTCGAGATCCTCACCCGGTTGGGACTGGAGAAGCGCAACATCTACAACCCGATGGAAGAGATGTCGCGAGGGATGCAGCAAAAAGTGGCGATCGCCAGGGCGCTGCTCTCCCGGCCCAAGATCCTGCTGCTGGACGAACCGACCACCGGGCTGGACCCGGTCTCGAAACGGGAAGTGCAGGCAGTGGTGCAGGAACTCAAAGAGAAAGACGGTACCACCATCCTGCTGACCACCCACGACATGATGGAAGCCGAAAAGCTCTGCGACCGGGTGGCGATCATCCACAAAGGCAAGCTGATTGCCCTGGATACGCCCGAAGCGCTCAAGCAGATGGCTCCCCGGATGAACGGACATCTCCCCAGCCTGGAAGATGTCTTCATCCACCTGACGGGAGACAAGCTGAAAGAAGAGCAGAAAGACGACCCCGATGCTGCCCAGGCAATCGCCAAAGCGCTGACGGAAGCCCTCGGCCAGAAAAAGGCAGAGGCACAGCCAGTAGCCGAACTGGATTAACAAAGGAGGCTGATTATGACAACAACAACTCGAAATTTACAGGCCACTTACGCCTTCATGGAGCGCAACGCCAACCTGGTCAAGCGCTACTGGGCCTGGGAACTTGTATGGATGGTTTACTCCATCGCCAACAGCTTATCCGTCAGCTTTATCGGTCTGGGCATGGAAGTGCTCAGCGGCGGGCAGGCCAGCGTGGATGGACGTTTCCTGGTGCTTTATCTTGTGATCGGGACGCTGGTATGGCGATACCTCACCACCGTGTTCTACTGGATCACCGAAGTGATCTCGATTGAACGCTGGGAAGGTACCATCGAATACACCCTGATGGCCCCCATCCGCCGGGGCGTGCACATGGCCGGACAGACCATTTTTGCGGTGCTGTACAGCCTGTTCTTCACCGGCGTGATCCTGGGCGTGACCGTGCTCGTCTTCGAACTGGACCTTTCGCAGGCCAACCTGTGGGGCGGCCTGGTGATGCTCATCGCAGGGAGCTTCTCCTTCATCGGGATCAGCATCATGGTCTCCATCCTCCCCCTGCTCTTCCCAGAGCGTGGTGAGCAGATGACCCACATCGTCATCGCCGTCCTGCTGTTGGTCTCCGGGGTTTACTACCCCATCGAGGTGCTGCCGAATTGGCTTCAGGCCCTCGGTGTGGTCAGCCCGGCCACTTACGTGCTGGAAGGCGTACGCGGATCGCTGCTCGAAGGCGCCTCAATCAATGCTTTATGGCCGCAGATCTGGCCGGTGCTCATCATGGGCGTCGTCCTCATCCCCGCAGGCTTATGGGTATTCAACCTTGCCGAGCGCTACGCCAAGCGCACAGGCAAACTGGCCCGCAATGGTTAGACAACAAATCAAATAATATTTGATTTGTTGTTGGGAGTTTGCTTCGCAAACTCCACGACTGCGCTAGGTAAGGTTGCCTCCCGGATCATATCCCTTCATGCTGCCACACTGCTCAAACAGCCGGCAGTCAGACACAGGAGGCACACCATGTTTCGTCAGATCTTCAAACGGATCCGACATGCCCAAACGGAAAATCATGGGCAAGAACTTTACCAAAATAATACAACGGCGAACCCCTCCAATCAGGCAGTGCAGATCGATTGGCAGCCCCTGGATGTTTCTAAATTGAACATCACCACCAATCGTCTCCGGGAGATCGAGGCCAGCCTGGCCGAGAAAACCCGAGCTGAGTTCGCCGCTGTTACCTCAGAACTGAACCGTTCGCAGCACAAAGCGAATGACAATTAGACATGCAAACTGGAAGGTGCGGAGGGAAGGGGCATCCCTCCGCACACATAAAATGAGGCTCCCCGCCTCATGGACGAATGAGAAAATGGAAAGGAAAAGATCATGTTAGACACCAAACAATCCCTCGTGATTGAAAACACACCCAATATCCCCGGGCTGGCCTTCCGCGGTTTCAACGGAGAGGCAGATTTTGCCCACATGGCCGAGATTATCAATGCCGCCAACCTGGCCGACAAGGAAGACGAAGTGGTCACGGTTGAGGACATTGCCCTCAACTATGCCCACCTCCAGCGTTCCGACACCGCCAAAGATATGCTCTTCATTGATGTGGACGGCGAGACAGTCGGGTACGGCCGCTGCATGTGGGACGCAGAACCCAACAACGACCACCTCTACAGCTTCTTCCTGCATCTCAAACCGCAATGGCGCGACAAAGGTCTGGAAATGCCCGTGTTCGAGCATTTCATCCAGCGTCTGACTGAGATCGCTGCCGATCACCCGGCCGAAGCGCCCAAGTATTTTCAGATCTGGAACAACGTCGACCGCACCTGGCTCAGGCGCTATCTGGACAAGCTCGGTTTTGCACCGGTCCGCTATGCCTTCAGCATGGTGCGCCCTTGCAGCCAGCCGGTCGAGATTCATTCCCTGCCGGAAGGCGTGGAAGTGCGCCCGGTGCAGGAAAGCCAGCTGCGTGCCGTCTTCGATGCCGAAAATGAAGCCTTCCGTGACCATTGGGGTTACATCGAACCCACCGAGACCGACTACCAGCGCTGGCTGGCCGAACCGCTCCACAAGCCGGAGCTGTGGCAGGTTGCCTGGGACGGTGACGAAGTTGTCGGCATGGTGCGTAATTTCATCCACGAAGAAGAGAACAAAACCTTCGACCGGCAGCGCGGCTACACCGAGAATATCAGCGTGCGCCGTCCCTGGCGGCGAAAAGGCGTCGCCCGCGCCCTGCTCACCCGCAGCATCCAAATGTTCCAGGATATGGGCATGGAAGAGACTGTCCTGGGCGTGGATACCGAGAATCCCAACGGTGCGCTCAAGCTGTATCAGAGCGTCGGCTACCAGGAATTCAAGCGCTACGAAACCCTCAGGAAACCCCTGACCCTTTAGAAATAGACCTAAGGAGAAAGAAATGGAAAAGATCACAATTGAAACTCTTAACGTAGAAAACGCCCCGGCCATCCACGGCCTGACCTTCCGCCGCTACCGCGGCACCGAAGACCACCCGGCGATGATCGAGTTGTTCAACATCATCTATGAATCTATCGACCTCCCGGCGCGCGAGACCCCTGAAGAGTTCGACCTCTGGTTTTCCAACCTGCGCAACTGCAACCCCTACGAAGATGTGATCCTCGCAGAAGTCAACGGTAAGCTGGTTGCCAGCGGACGCGCCTGGTGGGCCGAAGAAGCCGACAGCGGGTACTATATCTACGAGATTGACAACCGCACCCACCCGGACTGGCTGCAAAGCGGTGTAATGGAAACCGTCCAGGGCTGGCTGGAAAAGCGCGCCCGTCAGATCGCCCTCAGCCACCCCGCAGAGGCCGAAAAACTCTTTGAGATCTGGGCCTCCGAGACCGAACCGGTCAAATTGAACCTGCTGCAAAACCGCGGTTACTTCGAGGAACGCTTCTTCTTCGACATGCACCGTGACCTCAACCAGCCGATCCCGGAAGCGGTCATGCCCGAAGGGCTGGAAGTCCGCCCGGTCAAACCTGAGCACTTCCGCCAGATCTGGGAAGCCTCCAACGAAGCTTTCCGCGACCACTGGGGTCACATAGAGGGTACCGAAGAGGACTACCAGCGCTTCCTCAAAAAGGTTGAGGAAATGGACGCCCTTAACCCTGAGTTGTGGATGGTTGGCTGGGCAGGAGACCAGGTGGCTGGGATGGTGCTCAATAAGATCTTCGCCAAAGAGAACGCCATCATGGGCACCAAAATCGGCTGGACAGACCCGATCTCTGTGCGCCGCCCGTGGCGCAAGCGCGGCCTGGCAACCGCACTGATCCTAAAGAGCCTGAAGCTGCTCAAGGAACACGGTATGGATACCGCCGCCCTGGGCGTAGACACCATTAACCCCAGCGGTGCGCTCCAACTGTATGAAAAGTGCGGTTACAAATCCACCCAAAAGTGGATCACCTTCCGCAAAAACCTTAATCACTAATTTAACGGGCTGCTCAGCATTTGAGCAGCCCATTTTATGGAGGTAACGATGACCGCAAAAAACCCGCTCCCCGAAGGCTTTACCATTCGACCGGCCACCATGGACGACCTGGAAGAAGCGGTTGATTTATTCAACCTGTGCAGCATCGAAATAACTGGCGAACGCGGGCACAGCCACAGCGAGATCGAGAACGAATGGAAGACCCCCGGCTTCAGCCAGGAGACTGACCAGCGGCTGGTCTTCTCCCCTGAAGGCAAGATGGTCGGTTATACGGAAGCCTGGACGATCAGCGATACCCCCGTCCACCCGTGGATCTGGGGTCGCGTCCACCCGGACTATAAAGGCCTGGGGATCGGCACCCACATGCTGGATTGGGCCGCACAGCGCGTCAGCCAGGTGGTAGAGAAAGTCCCCCCGGATGCCCGTATAACGTATCGAACCGGTACTATAGAAGGGCACGCACCCTCCAACGAGCTGCTGCGCAATTACGGCCTCGACC
>QKGK01000244.1 GCA_003250455.1 Chloroflexota bacterium
CGTTATCTGAATCTCACTAAACTGGAATACCGCAAAGAGGAATTACCGGCTGTTTCCTTTCCGGACTGGGTCGCGGCCATGTTCATGCTGCTTCCCTCGTCTGTATTTGAAAGGGTGGGCGGCTTTAATCCGGATTACCCGCTCTATTTTGAGGATGTGGACTTTTGTCTGCGTTTGCGGTTGATGGGAAGTCAGATCGGGGTTGTGCGGGATGTCCAACTGGTGCACGATGCCCAGCGTACCAGTCACCGCAAGCTCTCATATCTATCCAAACACCTGATGAGTGCGGTGCGGTTCTACCGCTCTGATGAGTTTCGCCAATATAAAAAGTCAGCTAAAGCCTGAGCATCAGGCCGATATTTTGCGAGAATTTCCCTTTGGTAAACCCCTGGCGCAGGCAGGTAACCCGCCGCTTGATGAAGTTTTCCGACTGCATGCCGTTGAACTGGTCTAGCACGGCCAGATTTTCCACGGATAGGTTTGCAGCGTATCGTTCCCGGAAGGCTTTGGCCTGCCGGAAGTTCTCATGCAGGATGCTTTTCCCCGCCTCATCCCATAACCCTTTTGCCTTGCGAATAATATAACCCATATTGAATCGGTTAGCCCCCAGGGCATTTTTGCCATGCTGGCGGTAGAGGATTGTAGCTTGCGGTATTACACCAACCTCGCCCATGCCGCTGGCCGCCAAAGCGATCCACCAGTCGTGCATGCGCGCTTCGACGGGAATGGGGGTGACCATCCGGACCAGCGCGCGGTTGAGGATCGACGCACACCCGGTGATCATGTTCTGCACCAAAAGCTGGTGGAACTGGTCCCTGCCGGGGTTCAGGCCGCTGAATTCAAAAAAGGAAGGCGCGATCGGATCCAATTTCTCATCCACCACAGCAAGGTCGCTATGCACCAGCAGGGGAGTGCCGGGGTCATTTTCCTCTTCAAGGTTTTTGATGGCGGCCAGCGAAAGGGCGATCTTTTCCGGCAGCCAGACATCGTCCTGGTCACACAGCATCACATATGGGGCGGAAGAGGCTTTCAGCAAGTGAGAGAAATTTGCAGAGGGGCTGCCTGACGGGTTTCTATCGGGGAGGATGATGAGTTTTTCTGCATGGTTGGCGGCATACCAGCTTAGGATGGCGAGGGTCTCGTCAGTGGAGCCATCGTCCCGTGCCAAAATACGGAAATCCTGCATGGACTGCGCGAAGAGCGAATCCAGCAGTTCCATCAGATATGCCGCCCCATTATAGGTGGCGAGTAAAACCTCTACCTGTACCGGGTTCATCTTTATGCGGCATTTTGCATCGATTCGGCCAGCGATGCCTGCCAGGTTGGAAGCTCCAGGCCAAAGGTTTGCTCAAATTTGGTCACATCCAGCCCCGAAAGCAGCGGGCGTACCGCCGGAGTGGGGAACGTACTGCTGGGAACCGGCAAGACTTGGGTGGTTACCTGCTCCTCCTTGTTGGGGTCCTGCGCCAGGATCTCTTTGGCCCAGACATAACGGGAGACCGCGCCTTTATTCACCATGTGATACACGCCGGTGAGCGGCTGGAACGCCGAGTACCAGTCATCTGCGTACCGGTGG
>QKGK01000371.1 GCA_003250455.1 Chloroflexota bacterium
CTGGGCAATGCGGTGGGCAACAGCCTGGAGGTGAAGGAAGCCATCGAAATTCTTCACGGTGAGCACCATGGAGATTTGCGTGAAGTGTCGCTGGCGCTTTCCTCGCGGATGATTGTCCTGGCCGGGAAGGCGTCAGATGATGCCAAGGCCTTAGAGATGGCCCGAACGGCGCTGGAATCAGGTGCCGCACTACAGCGGCTGGCGGCGATGATTACCGCCCAGGGCGGTGAAGTGCGGGTTTGCGAGGATACCACACTTTTACCGCAGGCAGAGCAGCGTATTGCAATTGTTGCCCCGGCATCGGGCTATATCCGTGAGATAGCCACAGATGAGATCGGCATGGCGGCGCTCTTGCTCGGCGCAGGTCGGGCCACCAAGGCGGACACCATTGACCCGGCCGTTGGCATCTGGCTGAAAAAAAGGCTCGGCGATTATGTCGAGGAGGGTGAGGAACTTGCCGTTTTTCATGTGAACGATACCACAAAGCTGGAAGAGGCCCGAAGCCGCTTTACCGGCGCACTGGTGCTGGGCGATACCTCCCCGGCTGCAAGAGCGCTTATCCATGCCGTTATATCCTGAACAACGAGGCGCAACGATGCAAGCAGCACAACTCGCCGGCTATTTCGACCACACCCTGCTGAAACCCGCCGCCAGCTCTGAAGAAGTGCAAAAACTTTGCGAAGAGGCGATCAATTATGGGTTCTACAGTGTCTGCGTTAATCCGGTTCACGTTCAACTGGTAAAGAGCATTCTGGCGGCGACACCGGTCAAGGTCTGCTCTGTGGTGGGCTTTCCGCTTGGGGCAAATACCAGTGAAATAAAAGCGCAGGAGACCGCCAGGGCGGTGGGCGACGGTGCCGATGAAATAGACATGGTCATCAATGTCGGTGCTTTGAAAGAGGGTGGGTTCGGGCAGGTGGTGCATGATATTGAAGGGGTTGTCGCCGCCGCAGGGGGGAGGGTGGTCAAGGTAATCATCGAGACCTGCCTTTTAACCGAGGAAGACAAGGTTACGGCATGCCGACTGGCTGAAGCGGCCGGTGCCCATTTCGTCAAGACATCCACCGGTTTCGCAGGAGGCGGCGCCACCGAGGAAGATGTTGCCCTGATCCGCAGAACGGTGGGCGAATCGATGCGGGTGAAGGCCTCCGGCGGGATAAAAACGCTTGAAGATGCGAAAAAGATGATTGCTGCGGGAGCCGACCGGCTGGGAGCCAGTGCCGGAGTAGCCATATTGCAGGAATTGTTGAACGACACAGGATCATGAGGGCGGTACTTGTCGTTATCGACAGCTTTGGGATCGGTGCCCAGCCTGACGCGGCCGAATTCGGCGACAGTGGGGCCAACACTGCCTTGCGTATATGTGAAGCGATTCCCGAGGTGGCCTGGCCCAATTTGAAAAAGATGGGGCTTGGCAATTGCGCCGGACTGCTGGGACACATCCTGCCAGGGTGCGAACCGGTCGACCTGCCCAGGGCAGGTTTTGGGGCGTTGGCCGAAGCCTCGAAGGCCAAGGACACCATTACCGGGCACTGGGAGTTGGCGGGGGTGAAGCTGGATCCGCCATTTCAGAC
>QKGK01000030.1 GCA_003250455.1 Chloroflexota bacterium
AGGGTTCGACCCCCTCTCGCCCCATGTAGTGATACGAGATAACGACCACCATATAAATGGTGGTCGTTATCTCTCTTGTCAATTTACACACGTAACTGCACCACTTCTTTTCGGCAACAGTGCACCAGCAATTTACGGCAACCATGCGCCACCCAGTAGGCGGATGCAAATACAAAAGTGGCTAGAAATTTAAGGTTCGGTAGTCTGTGCTTGCACCTCCTCGAGGAGTTTGGCGCGGCCTTGGGAACGGAAGCTGGGGCCGCGGATGATAATCACCTCCGCCCGGTCGAGCAGACGATCCAGCCCGGCCGAGGCCAGCAGCGGATCCAGGAAGAGATCCGGCCATTCACTCGGGGCGCGGTTGGAGGTGATTAAAATACTGCCTTTTTCGTAACGTTCGTTGATGACATCGTACAAATCTTCTGGGGCTGGCGACTGGAGCGGTTTGAGCCCAAAGTCGTCTAGGATCAAGAGGTCTGGACGCAGGTAGAGGGCCATCCGCCGTTCCCAGGAACCATCCGCACGGCCACCATTGAGGTGCTGAAGCATTTTCTGGGTGTTCATGAACAGCACATCCAGGCCCTGCCGGGCGCATTCCTGCCCCAGGGCTTGGGCTAAATGACTTTTCCCGACGCCAGTCGGGCCGCAGACCAGCAAATTGCGTTTCTGGCGCACGAACTCGCAGGTAGCCAGGTTGAGGATCTGCTGGCGATTGAGGGTTGGGTTGAAGTGAAAGTCAAACCCTTCCAGCGTTTTGGTGGTGTTGAGTGCGCCGCGCCGCAGCCGCAGGTTGAGCTGCTTCTGACTTCGGCGCTCGACTTCGTCCTCCAGCAAGCGGGAGAGAAATTCGACATAGCTCCATTGCCCATCAATGGCCTGGCGGTTACGCGCCTCCATCGTTTCCAGCACACCCGAAAGGCGCAGATGACGCAGCTGGTCGGCGAGTTGGTGTTTTAGTTCCATGACGGCACCTCCACCAGGGCGCCCACCAGCTCAGCCGGACTGCGTGCAAAGGTGGTCGCCGGGGGGATTCCCACAGGGATGGGCGCCGTTTCGGTCTCCGAACCCTGTTTGAGAATGCCCTTGACCGTTTTGTAGCTGCCATCGCCAAAAGCCAGGGCCTTCTGGCAGGCTGCTTCCAGTCGCGGAGCGCCGTACTGGTTGGCCAGGCGGACCAACCGTCCGGCCGTGGCCAGCCGGTCTAACACTGGATGCTCCAACAGTTCCTGGATCACCTGCCCAGTGGCCGGACCGACTTTTTGGGCCTCCTCCAGCACGCTTTCGCGGGTTTGCAGGAGACCCGGCAGCTTCTCGGGCGGCAGGTGGTCAGGATGGGTCAGGCGCTGGCCCGGTTGGCTGGCCCGTTCATGGGTGGCTTGCAGCTCATAGGCCAGGTTGTAGATGCGCACCTGGCGTGTCCCACCGCAGATCCATACCCAGCCCGGGTACAGCCGGTACGGGATGGAGTAAAAGGCGTGGTCGAAGCTGACGTAGCAATCGCGGTACACCTTGACCTTCTTCCATACCGCCAGATCGTAGGGTGAGCTGGGCAGGGGTTTCAGACAGTTTTTTT
>QKGK01000193.1 GCA_003250455.1 Chloroflexota bacterium
GAGGAACGGGCGGCAGCAGGGCCGTTGCGGGTCCTGTTCCTGGGAAATGTCATCCCGCGCAAAGGGCTGCACACCTTGCTGCAAGCGGTCCGGATCGCCCGCCATGAAATAGCTTTAGATGTTGCCGGATCGCTGGAGACGGACTTACCCTACGCGGCGAAAATGCAGCAGGCGGTCCTCGAGTTTGGGCTTTCCTCCCGGGTTACCTTCCATGGTTCCGTCTCAGACCAGAAGCTGCATACGCTGCTAGGCGCGGCACACCTGCT
Organism: Chloroflexota bacterium; assembly: GCA_003250455.1. Classification (GTDB taxonomy): domain Bacteria; phylum Chloroflexota; class Anaerolineae; order Anaerolineales; family UBA11579; genus UBA11579. The sequence goes on from QKGK01000193.1 coordinate 267, forward strand.
GGCGGTGCCATCCTCTTATGAGGGGTACGGCATCGCCTACCTTGAAGGCATGGGGTTTGGACTGCCGGCGATTGGCACCGATGCGGGGGCGGCCAGGGAAGTGATCCGGGAAGGAAAGACAGGCTTTCTGATCCCCCTGGAGGATGCCGGAAAGCTGGCCGATCACCTTGACCGGTTGGCCGCTGACCGGGCTTTACTGGTAGAAATGTCCCTGAATGCGTTGGATTGGTACCGCCAGCAGCCCCCCTGGGCGGAATCCGCAGCCAGGATCCGGCAATTTTTATACGCTCAGGCAGAGAATTTCCCCAAGCAGGATGGGGCTGCCGCAAGGGAAGCAAAATGAAAACCGGTACCTTCCAGGATTATTTGCTTGCCAAACAAAGTGTGGATGACCGCGCCCTCAACAAGGACGTGCTGGCAGCACTGAAGGCGCATCTACCTCCGGCGCCGGTTTCAATCGTGGAAGTCGGAGCCGGGATCGGGACGATGTTGGTCCGTTTGCTGCGGTGGGAGATCCTCTCGGATGCCGAGTACCTGCTGATCGACGAGATGGCAGAAAACGTGGCTTTTGGAATGGCGTTTGTTGCCAAATGGGCGCAAGAAAACGGCTTCAGTGTTCTCTCTGTGGGTGCAGATACCTTGCACCTTTCCAACCCATCACACTCGATCACGGCAAAATTCATCCATGCCGATATGTTTGATTTCATTTCCAGCCGGCCGTCCCCCGCTGACCTGCTGATCGCCCATGCCGTGCTGGACCTTTTGCCGCTGCCGGAAAGCCTGCCCGGACTATTCTCCCTGACGAAAGACCTCGCCTGGCTGACCATTAATTTTGACGGGGCCAGCATCCTGAAGCCAGCCATTCACCCGGTATTGGACCGCAGGATCGAAAGGTTGTACCACGAAACGATGGACAGGCGTCCTGGCGGAGGGGACAGCCAATCCGGGAGGAATTTGTTCGCCTACCTGGATCATGTCGGGGCAGATATCCTTGAAGCAGGCTCTTCCGACTGGGTGGTGTATCCGCGGCGGGGAAAATACACAGCGGACGAAGCAGCCTTTCTGGAATATATACTGAGATTTTTTGAGGAATCGCTGACCGCTCAACCCGACCTGGATGCGAAAAAATTCTCCCGGTGGCTCCACACCCGCCGCGATCAGATTGCCCAAGGCGAGTTGGTGTACATCGCTCATCAACTGGATTTTCTGGTTGGGGTTTAGTAGGGGAGTCCGCTACTGGCTTGACACTGAGATTATTCGATAAACGCGATATTGGGGTTATGCAATTGCTGAGGCGGTTTTCCT
>QKGK01000549.1 GCA_003250455.1 Chloroflexota bacterium
AGGATCTGCTTTATTACGCGGTGACCGGCAACGGAAGGTTTACCGAGGTGCAGCAGGTGATCTGCAACAAGCTGCTGCTGCCGGTCACAGGGCAAACGGTGCCGGTGCAGCTCTGGGATACCGGCAAAATGGTTTACGGCAACTCCAACCCCGACAGCGCGGCGTATGATTCGCTGGCGGATTTCTGTGCCGGAGACGGCTTTGTGGAAATCCGCATCCCGTGGATGACGCTGAACTTTGCCGACCCGTCCTCGGGCAAGGTGCTGGCCAACCTGCACACCGACGGGCCTATCAGCTTTGAAACGGTTTCCGAAATCGGCATCGGGCTGGGTGCCGCGGAAGGGGCCGGGGTCATCGACATGGCCTCGTGGACGCTGCCCAAATGGGGCGCGTTTACCGGGTACACGCAGCGCCACAAGCTGGCTTATGATGTGCTTGGCGATACCTTCCCCAGCTATGCCACGTACCCGCTGAACATGGGCGAGCAGATGCAGGATGCGCTTAAGCTGCGCGATACGCGGCTTTTGTATGTGCGGCTGGATCGGCAGATGCGCAGCACCGACCTGATTACCTATCTGCTGATTCTGTCACTGTTGCTGGTGGGCTACCTGTACCTGCTGCTGCTGGCCATCAACCTGCGGCTGAACCGCGTGTTCCGCAAGCGGGAGCGGGAGCGGGCCTACCTGCACTCGCTGGCAGGGCTTCCGCCGGAGGCGATGACCCAAAAGCTGCATATGCGCTACCTCTGCTCGGCGAAGGGCGCGGACATGCTCAGCCAGTACCTGACCGAAGAAAACCGCTGGGATTCGGATCATACGCTCATCGGCGTGCTGCGCGACGGGCCTTACGCGCAGTGGCTTAAGCGAAAATTTGCCGGGCAGGATCTGATGCTCACCATCCTGATTGTGCGGCTCACCGGGCTTTTGCGCCTGCGCTATTTTGAAGATCAGATTCTGCCCCTGATGCAAAAATACAAGGAGAATCTGGATCTTCAGTATGCGGGCTTTCTGGCGCTGGCGATGATGGGCAACCGTGACAGTCTGGTGAAGCTCTGCGGCATGCCGGAATACACCAAAGCGCTCTCCTACCGCAGCCTCAAGGAGATATTCCACGTTTACACCGGGGACAAGCGCTTCCTGTATGAAAAACTTCTGGATTCCCCGGACGATTATATTCGCCGTATCATCATCAAAAGCATTGGGGACGAGGGCTTCACGGAATTTGCGCAGCGGCTGCTCCCCCTGCTGGAGACCCGGGATGTGAACCTGCTGTGCGACGTGATCCGAACGCTGGGGCAGCTGAAATGCGCCGAGGCGGGGGAGCGGATCGCCCCGCAAATGCAAAGCGAGCAGTGGACGCTGCGCAATGTAGCGGTGGTCGCGCTGGCGGAAATCGACGTGGATCGATACTGGGAGGCCGTTATTCAGGGGCTGAAGGATCGCGAGTGGTGGGTGCGCTACAACAGCGCCAAGGCGCTGTGCGCGCACGTGCCCCTGCGTAAGCTGATGGGCGTAGCCCCGACGCTTAACGACCGGTACGCTACCGAAATACTCAACTTTGCCATTCAGG
>QKGK01000372.1 GCA_003250455.1 Chloroflexota bacterium
TTCGGGAGTGAGCAGGCCTTCTTCCCCGTTGAGCAGTTGGGAGAAGGATTTGTAATGCTGCTCGGCCAGGATGCTGGTGGGGGCCATGATGGCAACCTGTCCACCGCCTTGCAGGACGGCAGCCGCGCCGAGGGCGGCCACTACGGTCTTGCCGGAGCCGACATCCCCCTGGATCAGGCGGTTCATCGGGCGTCCGTTGGAAAGGTCCTGGTAAATATCCACAATAGCCTGCTGCTGCGCGTTGGTCAGGCGGTAGGGCAGTTTCTCAAGCTGTGCGTCCACCCAGGCCTGCTCCACGCTGAAGGGCGTGGCGGTGCGTTCTGCCCAGTGGCGCTTTTGCTGCACGACCCCGATCTGCAGGTAGAAAATCTCGTCGAAGGCCAGGCGGTGCTGGGCTGCTTTGAGGTCTTCCCAGCTTTCGGGGAAATGCACCTGGATCAGCGCTTCCGGCAGGTCCAGCAGGTCGGACTGCTGGCGCACACTTGCCGGGATGGGGTCCTGTACTCGCAGCGCCCAGTAGTTGACCACTTTATCCATTTGGGTACGCAGCCAGCGCTGGGAGATATTGGCTGTCAGCGGGTAGACCGGCAGGATGCGGCTGGTGAGGAGGTTCTTTTCGTCCACCATCTCCCATTCGGGGTTTGTCATCACCAGACGCCCGAGATATTGCTCCACTTTTCCGGCGACGGCAAGCTGCATCCCCGGCTTGATCGACTTGGTGATCCACGGCTGGTTGAACCAGGTGACCCGCAGCGCGGCAGTGGAATCGCTGAGGATGACCTCTACCAGTTGTGATTTGCCGCTGTACAGCTTGCGGACATTGGCGGACTGCACTGTACCGATGACGGTCAGTTCGTCGCCGTATTCCAGCCGGTTGATGGTTTTGAGCTGGGAGTAGTCGTCGTAGCGGCGGGGGAAGTGGTAGAGCATGTCGCCCAGGGTGTGGATGCCCAGACGGGCCAGACGCTCGGCGCTGCGCGGGCCAACGCCGTCCAGCACGGTGACGGAAGCCTCAAAGGCTGCCGGGGGGCCATCGGGTACGGCGCGAGCGGCGCGTTTTTTAGGCGGGGCGGCTTTGGGTTTAGGTTCTTCTTCCTCGCCTTCGTCGTAGGTTTCATAGTCCGGTTCAGCAGAGGTTGCCTGAGCAGCAGGGGGTGGAGGTGGGGGCGGAGAGGGTTTCTCTTGCTTTGGGGTAGCGGCTTTTTCCTGCTCGGCTTGCTTTTCCACCTCAGGGGTGATGTCTTTGCCCTCTTCCCGCCGGATGCGGTTCCACAGCCCTTTGAGCGCATCTCGCCGGGAGTCCGGGGAAAGGTTATCGTAATCGCGCAGGCGCATACGTACTGCCTGGATCAGTTCTTCCGGGAGCTGATCGCGGCGGGCATCGGCTTCCCAACTATCGAGCATTTTTGCCAGCCCGCCCAGCACGGCTTTGTTGTCATAGCCGCGGTCTGCCTCTAAATTGAAGAATTTTTGCAGTTTTTCAATTGATGATTTCATAGGTTTTTATATTGTATCAGTGGTTGGTTAAATTCAATAGCCAAAAAGCGCAGCCGGTGATTTTGAAACAGC
>QKGK01000392.1 GCA_003250455.1 Chloroflexota bacterium
GTTTTCCAGCAGCGCAGCGATCCTGGCCTCGTCATAGCGGGCGACCTTTTCGGGGTCGAACTGGTCGAAGGCCTCCCGGTAGCTCTCACGTTTACGCAGGATGGTTATCCAGCTCAGCCCGGCCTGTGCCCCTTCCAGGATGAGGAATTCGAACAGTTTGTGGTCGTCATGCACGGGGACGCCCCAATCTTCATCGTGATAAGAAACATACAGCGGGTCGTCTCCGGCCCATTCACAGCGTGTCATTGGCTTCTCCTTACTCGTTAATCAAAAGGGTCTCCATGTCATGGCTTTCTCAAAGTCAGAGATTGCTTCTTTCGCTTCGCTCAATCGCAATGACACGCTGGGTTTTTGCTGTCACTGCGAGCCGGACCAAAGATAAACTTTGGTTTGTCGAAGCAGTCTCCACCACAATTTTAGAGGATCGTTCAGCAATTTTGTGAACGCCATAGTCTCCATGTGTGCCATTATGCCATTAATCCGGTGGAGAGGGTATAATCTCGGGGTGGAAACCGAACAGCAGCCCCTGGAACCAACACCGCCGACCGAAGGGAAGGCGCAGACGCAGATTGCCCGCGCCGCCGGGATCGTGATGGCCGGGTTTGTGCTCAGCAACCTGGCCGGTTTGGCACGCCAGGTGCTGATCAGCGACATCTTCGGCACTCAGGGGATCATCGATGCCTATTACGCCGCAATGGGCGTGCCTGATATGATCTTCGCCCTGATCGCCGGCGGGGCGCTGGCTTCGGCTTTCATTCCCACCCTGACCGAATTTCTCACCAAGGACGACCAGGAAGGCGGCTGGCGGCTGACCTCCTCGATTGCCAACCTGCTGGTGCTGCTGATGGCCGTGATCGGGGCGGTGGCGTTTGTGTTTGCGCTGCCAATCGTCCAGATGTTCATTGCTCCACAAGCCCCGGCAGACCAGCAGCAGCTCACGGCTGAATTGCTGCGCGTTTTGCTCATCTCACCGGTGCTGCTGGGCCTCAGCGGGCTGGTCACCGGGGTGCTGCAGGCCAACCAGTCTTTCGTGCTGCCCAGCCTTTCCTCCACACTGTACTGGCTGGGGATCATTTTCAGCCTGCTCTTTTTTGTCCCCAGTATGGGCATTTTCGGCCTTGCCTGGGGGACGGTGCTGGGGGCGGGACTGCATCTGCTTGTCCAGCTCCCCGGTTTGCGCAAGCTGCCCGGTCTGCGCTATTCGTTCGGCCTGGGCCTGAAAGACCCGGCGGTGCGCAAGGTAGGCCGGCTGATGCTGCCGCGCCTGTTTGGCGCCGCGGTGGTGCAGCTCAACTTTTTGGTCAGCATCAACATGACCTCCGGGATGCCCGCCGGGAGCCTGACTGCCTTCAAGAATGCTTATATGGTGATGACCATGCCGCAGGTGGTGATCGCCCAGGCGATTGCAATTGCCGCTTTCCCCACATTTTCTGCCCAATTTGCCAAAGGCCAGCGGGATGACCTGCGCCAGTCGCTGGCATCCACCATCCGCAGTATCGTCTTCCTTTCTCTGCCCGCAGCGGTGGGATTGATCCTGCTGCGCGTCCCGGTGGTCTCGATGCTCT
>QKGK01000308.1 GCA_003250455.1 Chloroflexota bacterium
ATGTTTGGCCCGGTCTGCCATCTCGGCGCGCAGCTTTGCCGAATCGCGCGGATAGGTGAAATAGAACGCCGTGAAGATCAACGCACAAACGATCCACGGCACCGGGATCGTCCAGACCATCGCCTCGGTCAGGCCAATTTTATCTGCCAGCCAACCGGCGAAGATCGCCACCAGCGCAGAAAAACCGTTTTCGATGATCGCCACCACAGAATAAGCCACACTGCGGAGTTCCGGCGGGGTCACGCCCTGCATCATGGGCTCTTTTGCGCCTTTCCCCGGCCAGCTGATAAACAAGGCTGTCACCAGCGAAAGCGCAAGTAAGCCGCCCAACCCCCAATGGGCCGTACCGGTCAGCAGCCAATAGGTCAGCGGAATCCCACTGACAATCGAAATTTGTCCAATCACGATACGGCCGTATTTGGGGTTCACCTTGTCGGCGTAATCTCCGATATACCCGCCCATAATATTGGAAATGACCGTCCCTATCACGATCCCGGCAAAGGCAACGCTGGCCCCGGATTCATCCAGGCCGCGCTCGTTCACCAGCCAGGTGATGAAATACAGCCCCATGATCACCCAGGGCATCGACCCGGCCATCCCCTGGCCAATCGCCACCCAAATGGTGGGGATGCGCAGCACTTTGGGCACATCCGAAAGCTGGATGCGGTAGTCAGCAGCAGCTTCAGCGGTGATCTTCCCCTGGAGCTCCGGCTCAGCTGCGCCGCGCACCGGCTCTTCTACCAGCAGCCAAACAACCAGGCCGGAAAGTGCGCTGAAAGCACCGAGGGCAAAGAAACCCCAGCGCCACAGTTCCGGGGTGGCTAACATCCCCAGGCCCAGCGTGCCGATCACGATGCCGAAGATTCCCATCCCTTCCAGCAGACCCAAAGCCCTGCCGCGCCTTTCCGGCGGGTAAGTATCCGATATCAGCGAGAAGGTTGCCGGCATCAGACATCCAAGTCCGATCCCGGAGATGGCCCGGACGGTGAGCAGCTGGCCAAAGTTATTGGTAAACCCAACGCCAAGCGTCCACAGCCCCCACAAGCCGGTGCCGAACATGATCACATTTTTGCGCGAATAGCGGTCGGCAATGAACCCCCACACCGGGGTAAAGATGGCCTGAAGCAGCGTGCGGATGGTGCCGATGGTGCCCAGGTTGGTATAGCTCAGGCCCCACAGCTGCTGCAATGTGGGGAACAAAACCGAGATCGCCTGCTCCTCGCCACGGTCGATAAAATAGCCAAAGGCCAGGGCAAACAGGGTTTTTCCCTTCCCGCTTGCTTTTTCTTCTTCCTTCGGTAAAGTCGCTACAGCGTCAGTCGCCATAATGTCTCCTCAATGGATCAATTTTTATTTCTTTAGGGATTTGAAAAGTGTATCACATTCCCCCATGACGTCTGCGGGAATATCTAAATTTTAAACACCGGAAAGTCCATCAGGTTTCACTTCGCTGGATATTCGCTGCTTCGCGAGTTCTACATATCTCGCATCGATCTCATAACCGACATACTGCCGTCCAGCATTCAAAGCCGCTACGGCGGTGGTCCCCGACCCCATGAACGGGTCCAGGATCACATCCCCCTGGTAGCTGAGCAGCCGGATCAGGCGATCCACCAACGCCACCGGGTACGGCGCAGGGTGCCCGACGCGTTTGGCCGACTCGGGCAGGATCTCCCACACGGAGAGCGTCCCGGCCATGAATTCCTCTTTTTCAATATCGGACTGGCCTTTGTCAGGCCGGGTAAACGCCTGTTTGGCAAAGATGAGGATATATTCATGAATATCTCGCAGGCGTGGCGAGCGCGCATTCATCCAGCTGCCCCAGGCGGTGCTGTTACTGGCCCCTTTCCCCTTTCGCCAGATGACCTCGCCCATAGGTAAAAAGCCCAGATCAAGGTGCGCCTGATAATAGTACGCCGTCAGGGGAATATAGGGCTTACGTCCCAAATTGGCGATATTGATGGCGTAGCGCCCTCCGGGACGCAGCGCCCGGTACACCTCCGCCCCCACCCTCCGGATCAACCCCATATATTCTTCCAGCGAGAGGTCTTCATCATATTGCTTGCTGGCATTATACGGCGGAGATGTCACCGCCAGGGCAATGCTGTTATCCGGGATCTGAGACATCTGCTCGGCAGACTGGCAGTAGAGCTGGTCTGCCCAGGAGCCAGGCTGCGGCACGGAGATCGTTTTAAGCTTTTCCAGGGGGATATCTGCCGAGATGGCGTTATCCTGAACCATCCGGCTGGCATAGAACCGGGATGAATCGTGCGCTTCGCGCTTGCTGACCCCAAAGGCGGATGTTTGTGTTCCAGAGGCTAATTTACGCTCCATGGATTGATTATAGCAAAGAGCGCTTTTTCCCGATGCAGAAGAAGAGGGGCAATTTTCCTGACAGGTGGTGTGAATGCTTACTGAGGAATCTCGTCCTTGCCTACCCGGTGGAAGATGGGCAGCAAATCCAGGGGAGCCGGGTAATTTTTCAACACATGCGAACCGGTGTAGCGTTCTCCCGTCCAATGATCTCGCCAGGTGCCGGGCGGCAGGTAAACATCCCGCTTGCGTTTGCCTTTCTCCAGTACCGGGGCAACCATCAGGCGGTCGCCAACCAGGAACTGGTCATCACAGGCCAGGGCAGCAGGGTCATGCGGGTTAAGGAAGAACACCGGCTGGAGGATCGGTTCGCCGGTTTTGGCTGCCTTTTGCGCCAGCTGTTCGAACAACGGGGCAAACTCCAGGTGCAGGTCAGTATACCGCTTGCAGATGGCTGCGCACTCCTCCCCAAACTGCCAGGGGGTGATCGAAAACTGCATCACTGGCATCAGGGCGTTCACCTGCGTCCAGCGGATCATCAGTTCGGGGGTCGGCCAGCCAAACATAGGCTTTTCTTGGATCAACTCCGGCACATCTGAAGCATGCACGCCCACATTCTCATCCCCGGTATCCGCTCGCTTTCGCCGTTCCATGGCAGGGATGATCACTTTATTGATCAAACCCAGCAGCAATTTATTGCGAGGGAAAGTAAAATAGCCGTTCCCCCCGATCATATCCGGAAAGGTGAACGGGTAGCCGGTGAGTGAAAGCTGCAAGGTCGCCGGGATGATCGAGCGCAGCCCGTTATCCCGCCCCCAGGTGCTCCACAGGTCCCACATCCGGAAGAGCAGCGGAGATTTCTGGTTGAACCAGCCGGTGCGCACCTCGCACAGCGAGAAGTTGCGCCCGACCCAATCGACATATGCCTGGGAATAATGGTTGCGGCTGTCCCCCGGCCGGTGCAAAACCGCATCTCTGGGCACATAAGTCGCTTCTCCCCCATCGAACTTGAAGCCATCTACGCCGGTTTGCTCCTGCAGGTGATGCAGCTGCATCCCGAACCAGGCCATGGCGTGCGGGTTGGTGGCGTCGATCAGATAGGCCTGCCCCTGCCACCAGCGCACCGGGTACGGTGCCCCATCCGGCTGTCGGACGACATAATTCTTTTCTGCTGCTTCCTTCCCTGCTTTGGAGTCCTGGTGCAAGAACGGGATCACCCAGGTGGTCACCTTGAAGCCCAACGCGTGCAGTTCATCCACCATCGCTTTTGCATCCGGGAAGCGCTGCGGATCAAATTCAAAATCACCGTACTGGGTCTGCCAGCGGTCATCAATTTCCAGCACATGGTGAGGATAGTCATTGTCCACGATCTGGTGTGCAAAATCCAGCACGGTCGCCTGGTCGATCTCATCCTTATACTGCGCCCAGGTAGTCCACACCGGCGCGCCGAACAGCTCCAGCGGCGGCGTTTTTTGCGGGTGACCGACTTCCCCCACCAGCGCCCGGTGAGCGTGCACGGCATCCGCTTTAATGTTGAGGATAAAGCTAAGATCATCCCCAACCAGTGTGAGAAAGCCATCCCCCCTCCCATGGTGATCAATCACCGGGCGCTGGTTAAAGGGGATTTCTTCTCCAAACACAACTTCCGTAGAGGTGGCTTCCATTTGAGGCATTTGGTTGATCCCCAGCTTGAACGGTGATCTGACGATCAGCAATGCCCCCATCTGGTTGATGAAAGCCGGGGTCATCAGGTTGCTGTAGCCAGTCGCCCCCGAGTCCGATGTGAACAACTCTGAAAGCGGCAGCGATATTTTGCTCAGGTCCCAGGCCTGGTTGACCAGCTCTCCGAGGCCAAACCATGCGCCGTCCAGGCGGATCTTGTTCTCTACTTCCACCCCCTTCCAGCGGAACTGGAACTGGCGGTTGACCTGGGTCAGGGAGAGGGTTCCCCCCGAAGTTTCGATTTTGACCCCATTTTGTAACGGCTGCATATTTACGAATCGGTAGGTTGTTGATAAACTCAGGACTGTTCTTTCCTGATCCAAAAAGGTAAAACCTACCGGATCTTTTTCAAGCAAGTAGCTGACGGTGATCAAGGTTTCCATTGCTTCCTCCTCCTTATTTTTACCACAGGACACCCTGACTGAGTAGCCGGAGGAGGACCAACAGGCGTAGAGGCGCTATGCAAACATGCCATACACATCCGCACACGCGGGCCATGACTATTCGGGAACCGCAGCATGACAAATAACTGGCAGCCCCAACCCGGGCAGATCATGACCCCCTGGACCAAACAGGTCAACCCGGAGAATGTCCATCCGGAGTACCCCAGACCGCAGATGCGCCGCGACGAGTGGATGCACCTCAACGGGCTCTGGCAGTATGCCATTACGCCGAAAGATGCCGCCAGGCCAAAAAAATTCCAGGGCAAGATCCTGGTGCCCTTCCCCATCGAATCCGCTCTCTCCGGGGTGAAGCAGCCGCTCCAGCCCGACCAACGTCTGTGGTACCGGCGCACCTTCCACCTCCCCGAAGACTGGCTCGGCAAGCGCATCCTGCTGCACTTTGGTGCGGTGGATTGGGAGGCAGATGTATGGCTGAACGGGGAAAAGCTCGGCAGCCACCGGGGCGGGTATACGCCCTTCAGCTTCGAGATCACCGAAACGCTATCTACGCAGCAAAACGAGCTGATCGTTTCAGTGTGGGACCCCAGCGATGCCCATTGGCAGCAGCGCGGCAAGCAATCCCTGAACCCGGGCGGCAACTGGTATTCGGCAGCCTCCGGCATCTGGCAGACCGTGTGGCTGGAGCCTGTTCCGGAGCGCTACCTGGAATCCTTTACCCTGCTGCCCGAATATGACGATGCCGAACTGACCGTCCACCTGGAAACCAGCCAAGCTCTGGAAACGGACAGCGTATCCCTGCGAGTGCGGGACGGCGAGAAGACCATCACCACCGCCATTGGCCATATTGGCGAGATTTTCAGCCTGCAGATGCCCAACTTCATCCCCTGGTCGCCGGAAGACCCGCACCTCTACGACCTGACCATTACGCTCAAGGACGAGCAGGGCAGCACCCTCGACACTGTGGAAAGCTATTTCGGGATGCGCAAGTTCAGCCTGGGCAAAGATGACCTGGGCCGCACCCGTTTCATGCTCAACAACCACCCATACTTCCAATACGGCCCGCTGGACCAGGGCTACTGGCCGGACGGGCTGGTCACGCCACCCACAGACGAAGCCCTGCGATACGACCTGGAACAGACCAAAGCCCTGGGCTTCAACATGGTGCGCAAGCACGTCAAAATTGAGCCTGCCCGCTTTTATTACCACTGCGACCGCCTGGGCCTGATCGTCTGGCAGGATATGCCCAACGGCGGCAAGGCCGTTGGCGCACTGCTTTCCCTCGCCGGGATCTACTTCAACCTCTCTCTGCCTGATGAGGGCAGCTATACCCGCGCTGGGCGCACCGATGAGGAATCCCGCCAGGATTTCAACCGCGAGCTGAACCAGATGGTCGCCCACCTGTACAACGCCGTCAGCATTGGCATTTGGATACCCTTCAATGAGGGCTGGGGGCAGTTAGACGCCAACAAGACCGCCGAATGGGTTAAAAAACTGGACCCCTCCCGGCTGGTGGACCACGCCAGCGGCTGGTACGACCAGGGAGGCGGCCAGTGCCACCCCAACCAGCTCGCCGGTGCCCGCGCCAGTGCCCACTTCCGCGCCCTAGAGGCCGGGCGGGAGTCCGCCGACTGTACCACCTGCCACGGCGCCGT
>QKGK01000487.1 GCA_003250455.1 Chloroflexota bacterium
TGAAGGTGGACGCCCTCCTGAGCATCGAAGGCACCGGCAAGAGCCGCTTCCGCGCGCCGGATTATTCGATCTTTAAGCGGGATTAGATTTAGAGATAGATTTGTAGGGGCGGGTTTGGAAACCCGCCCCTACAAATCCATCTCTAAATCTAATCCCGCTTGAAGATCGAATAATCCGGCGCGCGGAAGCGGCTCTTACCGGTGCCTTCGATGCTCAGGAGGGCATCCACCTTCATCGGCAGGCCCCACAGGTTAATGAAACCTTTGGCGTCCTGCTGGTCGTAGATATCCATGTGCCCGAATGATGCATAATCATCGCGGTACAGGCTGTACGGCGACTTGCGCCCGGTGACGATCACATTGCCTTTGAACAGCTTCATGCGCACGTGCCCGGTAACGTTCTTCTGGGTGACCATCACAAACCCGTCCAGGGCCTCACGCAGCGGGGAGAACCACTGGCCGTCGTAGACCAGTTCGGCGTAGCGCAGGGCCAGCATTTGCTTGTAGTGCAGGGTATTCTTGTCCAGGCAGATGCTTTCCAGTTCCTGGTGGGCGGTGTACAGGATCGTCCCGCCGGGGGTCTCGTAAATGCCGTGGGATTTCATCCCTACCAGGCGGTTTTCCACCAGGTCTACCCGCCCAACGCCGTGTTTGCCGGCGAGTACGTTCAGCTTTTCCACCAGCTCCACCGCGCCGAGCTTTTCGCCGTTCAGCGCCACCGGCAGGCCGCTGACAAATTCCAGCACGATCTCTTCCGGCTCATTGGGTGCTGCAAACGGGCTCTGGCTGAGGGTGTACATGGCTTCTTCCGGCTCCAGCCACGGGTCTTCGAGGATGCCGCCTTCGTGGCTCATGTGCCAGATATTGCGGTCCCGGCTGTAGATCGACTTTTTGGACTGGGTGACCGGTACACCGTGCGCTTCGGCGTAGGCAATCGCATCCTCGCGGCTGAGGATGTCCCACTCGCGCCACGGGGCGATGATCGCCAGGGTGGGGTTAAGCGCCATCGCCGAGACCTCAAAGCGCACCTGGTCGTTTCCCTTGCCGGTGCAGCCGTGTGCCAGGCCGTCTGCGCCTTCCTCTTCAGCAATCTCCACCTGGCGCTGTGCGATCAGCGGGCGGGCAAACGAAGTCCCCAGCAGGTATTTGCCCTCGTAGATCGCCCCGGCCTGCATCGTCGGGAAGACATACTCGGTCAAGAAGCGTTCCCGCAGGTCGTCAATGATGATCTTGCTGGCCCCGCTCTTGAGGGCTTTTTCTTCCAGGCCGTCCAGCTCTTCCTGCTGGCCCAGGTCTGCGGTGTAGCAGATCACTTCACAGCCGTAGTTTTCGATCAGCCACGGCACAATGATCGAGGTATCCAGCCCGCCGGAATAGGCGAGCACGACTTTCTTCGGATTTGGTTTGGTTGCCATAATGTTTATTCTCCTAAAATTTGTTAGTAATTTATTTTCGTTGCACCCGTGTTAATATTAGGTTGCCATTGCGAGCGAAGCAATCTATCCGTACTTCCATGATTTCACTGAGATTGCTTCAGTCTGGCAGTTGCTACGCAACTGCT
>QKGK01000319.1 GCA_003250455.1 Chloroflexota bacterium
GACGGTGATTGGTGTTTCGATGACCCTTTCTTCCCCCAGTGTAAACAGACCATTTACTGCGGGCGGATCGAACACAGCCGCAGTTCCCTGGGGCCATTGCTGGGGCACCACGCCCTGGTACAGGATCAGGTCATAAATGATTTCCGGGATCACATCCTCCGGTGCATAGACCGTCAGACGGGCATCTGGCACGGCGCTGACCGCTCTCGCAAGGTCACCCTGCGTGTTCGTTACCAATGCCACCTGCACAGCTGAATCCTGCGGACGGGCAGCCACCCCCAGATCGTCTTCCGGCAGGGAATCCTCCCCCAGTAAGCGCACTGATACGTTTTGCGTATTAGCCGGGAGTATGGCGGTCAGCGGCACTGCTGAATTGGCAGCCATAGAAACCTGTTCCTGACGGAACACCTCCCCATTTACCCGGATTTCCACATCCCGCTCACTTTGTTGTGTGGAATAATTCATCACGCGGACAAATAATGAAACGCTGCCATCGTTTTGCGTCTCCAGGACTGGGGGCAGCACCGCCTGGTTATTGACTTCAAACCCGATAAATGCCCATGTGATCTGGGTTGGAAAATCATCGATGTCTTCGGGTGCGTAAGCCCCATCGTTGATCACATATACTTCCATTGGCAGTTCAGGATTGGAAAACAGCGCCGCTTGCGCCAGCCCGGTTCTCAGCATGGTGCCAAAACCGCTGGGGACTAAATCATCGACTGCCTGTACCAGCGTACGGCTGCCGCTTTCATTACTGCTCCCGACCAAATCGACCTCTCCGCCGATCGTGAGCACCAGGACTTCATCACGGCGGGAAACGTCCTGGATCAGGTTCACCGCAATTTCCTTTGCCAGGGAAAAGCGGTCTGGCTTGCCGTCTCTTGCCAGCATACTGATCGAGTCGTCCAGCAGGATCACTTTTTGTACCGCACCCCCACCTACAGCAGGCAGGGTTAATTGGGGCTGTGCAAATGCCAGGCTGAACAGTATCGCCAGCGTAATATCCAAAAGCAGCAGCCAGGTAAAACGCACAAATCTCGGTTTTTGCCCCTGGAATTTGGCCTCCAGAAATTGCCACAGGAACATGCTGGAAACCATCACCCGCCGGTTGCGCTCCAGGTGCAGGTGCAGCCCAACAATGACCGGGATTGTGAATAACCCCATGAGACCAAGCGGATTCAAAAAACTCATACCCGCACCAAAATCTGCCGTTCCCGCAGGTGCGGCAGAACCTCCTTGCTTAAAGCCCAATTGGTGTTGATCAGGGTATAGGAAGCATGATGGTCCACAGCCGTGCGCTCCAGCTGATTTTGCCAGCCATCCAAACGCTCCTTATATCGGCGGATGGCCTCATTGGTCAGGTCAAAATTTGCCTTGCGACTATTTTCACTGTCCTCCAGTTCAAAAGTCCCGCGGATTTCCGGGTCAATCTCCGCCGGATGCAGCAGATGGAAAACATTGACCCGCCATTTGGGTGCAGGTACGGCTGACAGCACCTCCGAGAGGTCTCCTTTTTCCAGCAGATCGGAGAGGATGAACAGGATCCCGCCCCGTGAAACCCGTTTTGCCAGCGTGCGCACCGCCGATTCAAGGTCAGATTGGCCGCCATAGCGCAGCAGCGACAGGTGCCGGATGAAACCGCTGATGTACCCTCGCCCCGAAGCAGGCCCAAATTCCACATTGCGCCGGTCCCCGTAGGGAGCCATGTATAAGCGGTCACCGTTATTGAGCGCCATATACCCCAAAGAGGCTGCCAGTGCCAGCTGCAGCTCGCGCTTGGGCTGGTTGCCCCAGTTCATCGACGCGCTGCAGTCCACCAAAAGATAGACGATCACATCCTTGGGCATCTCGCCCTGCCGGATAAAGATCTGTTCATGCCGGGCAGAAGCGCGCCAATCCAGAAAGCGAATGTCATCCCCCGGCACATACATGCGGTGCTCGCGGAACTCGGTGGATGGCTTGCTGCGGTTGCTTTGCCGGATGCCAATCCGGTCTCCCCGCAGGGAACGGTGTCCCACGATTTGCAGGCGGTCCAATTGGCGCAGCGTCTCCAATTCCAGGCGGAAAGGCACCTTTGGAGCGCCTGCTTCGCCCTGGCGGCGTCTTTCCCTGGCGAGGTTAACGAGGTGAGAAATACGACGATACCACATCGGAATCTTTCAGATTTAAAATATATGGGAGCGGCTGAACAAATCCGGGAACCTCAGCGCCAGGGCTGGCGCTCACGCCGGTGGTCACTCCAATATTCCCGCTGTCTATAATCGTCGGCACCGAAAGGAAATTCTGTGGGATAGTCACATCCCCCCCCGGCACATCGATCTCCAGCGATTGCTGGGACGTATTGGCGAGCGGCTGTTTGTTCGGGTCTGGGCAGTATTGGCACAGCTCCATCAATTCAACCAACTGGTCCAGGCCTTCCGAAATGGCGAGACTGCTCCCATCAAATAAAGCGGCAGACGCATCCTGGAAATAGGCGGATATCTCCGGCCGATTGAGCGATTGCAATGTCACTGCCGTATCCAAAAAGGTGTTGGCCAGCCCTTCCCTTGATTCCGCAGACAGGTCCTCCACCTCTTCTGCCAGGTTCCCAAACCCCTGGGCTGCCTGCCCAAAGTCCAGTTCCTGCAAGCCGACGCCAATGTCATAGGTCGCCGATTGCTGGCTCAATGTGCCGCCCAGATTAATGAAAACGTCGGCCACTTCTTCCCAATTCCCCTCGCAAATGATATTTTGACCGCTCCCCAATTCCCCTGTTTGCAGCTGTGCGGGCTGGTTCCCGCCCATGTCACCGGGGATATTTTCAGTCAGCACCTCGGCGGCAGTGGGGTCCTTGCTCAAATTGGGCAGTATCCCTACCCCCTGGTCAAGCGGAAAGCGGCCAATGTCTTCCACGCTCAACAGGTACACGATCAGCAGCAGGATCAGCACCACTACCGTGGATTCGAACTCACCTTTGATCCGCCAGCCCCGGTCTGCCAGGTCCCGCCGGATGGCAGGCAGACGTCCAAGCTGTTCGCTCTGCAGCAGTTCATCCACGGCAGGGTTGCGTTTCTTTTCCTGTGTCTCATCCTGAATAACCTCATAGGCCGTGAACACCTGCTCCTGCAAGCGATAGCCCCGGTCCAGGCGCCATACGAACCCCCTGGATGGCGCACGCTGCAGAAAAGCCGTCCCCAGGGTTCCCGCAGCCGCCAAACCGGCCAGCCAGAACCAGGCAGCTTGGGCAGGCAGCCACCCCCACAGCCGGTTGACGCCCCAACAGAATAAATAGATAGCGCCACCCACCCAGGCAGCCCGTAGAACCATTTTGATGATCTTCTGCGTCCACGCCACCTGGAAAATGCGTGCAATCTCCCTCAAGAACTGCTCCCTGCTCATAACAACTGCACCTCATTGCCCTTGTTGTTGCGAACAGCGTGCACCCGCCGCCAGATCAGGAACACACACGCAAGCAGGCCGATCACCGTCACCCAGGTAACAAAATCATGGTGGCTGGTCCCCAGGAGCAAAAATGCCATTTGTGCCTGGCGCATGCCATCCTTATCGCCCAGCTCGCTTAACCGCCGTCCGATCTCAGCGATCCGCTGGCTGCGCACCGGGTCCAGCGGCGAACCGTCCCCACGCAGGAGCACCAGTTCTTCCCGCAGCGTCAGCACCTCGGTTGCCAGGCTGAGATACAGCCCGATCTCTTCATCGCGCCGGGTATCACCCAGCTGCTGGTAGCGGGTCTGAGCTTCCTGGGCATAGGTATAGGCATTAATGTAGTCCCCGGCAAGGAGCGCCTGCCTCGCTTCCAAAGCAAGATTGGCGGCCTGTTCACCGCTGTTGGCTTGTTCCAAAAGCACCGCCGCCTGCTGCGATTGTTCTGCCGTGCCAAACAGCGCCAGCATGGGAGAGATCCGCCCCAGCCTATCTGCGGCGTCACTGTACGCACCGGCTGTAATTAACCGTTCAAAATCTGCAAGGTCATATCCGTGGATCACATTGCTTGCCCAGCGATACTCCACGTAAGCCGGGTAATACTGCACCCAATATATTTCTACTTCCTGCACATTTACCCCAAAAACATCCAAAGCGGCCTGCCGGTAACCCTGTGCATTGCCAATCTCGGTCAGGAATTGCACCAGCTTGTCCCAGCCAAACACTTCGATCAGATAGGAGATCACGCTGGTTTGCTGCAGCAGGACCATATTATTGGAGGGCGGATGATCCTCTTCCCATAACCGCTGCAACCCCCGGTCTGGTTGGGTGATATTCCCTGCCGCCTTGAATCGCTGTGGGAAGGTATCCTGGGGATTTTCAAAATATCCCCCCAGCCCCTGCAGCAATCCCTGCGGCGCTTCCCCATCAGAAAGCTGCTCGCCAAACAAGACAGCCAGCTCATGCCGCAGGGCGTTCACCGCCTGTTCCTCCCAGGTCATCGGGCTGCGGTTGATCACTGTAGCGATCAGCGCGATCTCTCTGGAACCAATGTGTGAATGGGCGTCATCTTCAGAAAGCAGCGGAGCCAGGGCATTCAGGCACGTGTACTCTGTCAATGTTGGATATAACCGGATGGTGATCGGTGTGACCAGGGATATGCCAAAAGCCTCTACATATTTAGGTAATTCATGCTCGATCATCTGAAGGTACTGAGTTTCGATGTCCTGTGCCATACTGACCTGGCTGGCAGTGTATAAAATTACGAAATTCTCAGAACTCAGCTCTTTCCAAATATAGTCGCCTGGGCAATTTTCCTGTACCATAGGAGCGGCAGACACGACCTGCACCTGAAATAGAAGCAATAAAAAAAGCAGCCATCTTGCTGGCCGGGCAAAGCGGGTTCTGAGTGCGATTTTCACAGATGAATCTTAGCATAGAACCATACCCCCCGCAAATCACAGGGTTATCCATTGGCCAGGGTAATTGGTACTGAAACTCGCAAATTGTCTCTCATCCAGAATTTACTTACGGGCAATAGGCTAAAATCCAAGAGTATGCTAGAATTTAATCGATGGAAAATGTAAAAGTTGTCGCTCAAAATAGAAAAGCCCGGCATGATTATTTCATCCTGGAAACCATGGAAGCCGGGTTGGCCTTAATGGGAACAGAGATCAAATCGATCCGGGCCGGACAGATCAGCCTCAAGGAGGCTTATATCCGCGTGGATGGTGAAGAAGCATGGCTGGTAAACGCCCATATTGCCCCTTACGACCATGCCAGCCGGGACAATCATGACCCCATCCGGGACAAGAAATTACTTCTGCACAAGCGGGAGATTCAAAACTTATATGCTGAGGTGCGTCAAAAAGGCACAACCATTATCCCTCTGCAGGTGCACCTGCGAAATGGAAGGGCCAAAGTGGAAATTGCTATCGCAAAAGGGAAAAAGAATTACGACAAACGCGAAGCAATTAAAAAGAGGGATGCTCAAAGAGATATGGATCGCGCCTTCAAATAATTATGGACGCCTATTCGATCGCCGGCATCAACAACCTTCCAGAACAGCAAAAACGGGAAATCTTCATCCCGTTAATTCCGGCCGAAATTTTTCAGCGTTTTTCCCTGCCGCCCGATCTGATCGACGAACAGGGCAATAACCTCCTCGAAATCTCTGGCAAGCCCGGCGCACAAAGCATCGAGATCCGCATGTACCACCAGGCCGGATTTGAAGACCCCCTTCTCTACAGCCACCTGACGGACACCCTTATCGGACAGGTGCATGTGCTGCTGTATGTGATGAACGACCCGAATTCTCCCAGGTTTGATGTGGACCGGATGCCGGATGGCACCAAAACTGCATTCGCCACCCGCACCCGCAACCTCGAGGCGGAATTGGCTGCTATGGATGCCGGGTTGCTCCCCGGGCAAATTCGCAAGGGACTGAGCATTCTTTCGGAAGCAGTCAGCTCTTTTGAGGAGTTTGTCCTCAGTCTGGGACATACCATCTACTTCAATGAACCGCTTTTTTACCATAACGCCATCATTTTTGAACGTTATGGGTTCAGCTACCAACGGGGGCGGCGCAAAATGGAAGCCATCCACAAACGATTCCAGGAGGACGAATCCCTGATT
>QKGK01000413.1 GCA_003250455.1 Chloroflexota bacterium
AACCTGGCGTGGGGAGGCGGTGTGGGCAATTTCTACCCCTCTCACAAAAGGGCGCGATGGGGAACAAATCGGTGCGCTCCGTGTGGCTGTCCGGCAAGGAGAAGTGGAAGCCTTCCTGGATGATAGCCGGAATCTCTTTCAGATGGCGGGGCTCATTGCGGTGCTGGCGGCTGTTTTATTGGCCCAGGTGATCGGCAGTGCAGTAGCTGCCCCGGTAACTCAACTGGCTGCAGGAACGCGCCAGATTGCTAGGGGGGATCTCAATGTTCGGTTCCAGACTGGAGCAAAAGATGAACTGGCTGTTCTGGCGGATGCCTACAACCAGATGGTCCTCGGTTTGCAGGAGCGCGAATGGCTTAGGGATATGTTTGGTCGATTTGTCAGTCGGGAAGTTGCCGATGCCATTCGCACCGGCAAAGTTAAGTTGGAAGGGGAAAACCGGGTCGTCTCTGTGCTGTTCTGTGATATCCGGGATTTCACCATGCGTTCCGAAAATGCCAGCCCTGAAAAAATCGTAGATCTGCTTAACCGGTATCTGCCGGTGGTGGTTGCGGCTGCGGAACGGCACCAGGGCACCGTCAACAAATTTGGCGGGGACAGCACTCTGGTGATCTACGGAGCACCCAATCGACTTGAAGACAGCGCTTACCAGGCAGTGCTGACAGCCTTCGAAGTTCGTAGAAATTTGAATGTCTTGAACGAAAATTTGGAAGCGGCGGGGCAGGCACCGATCCAGATCGGTATAGGGATTAACACCGGGGTAGCCCTGGCCGCGGCGATTGGCCCACCTGAGCGTCAGGAATACACGGTCATTGGGGATACCGTCAACCTGGCCTCGCGTATTGAGGCCCTGGACAAACTGTATCCTGGGCATGCTATCTTGATCAGTGAATCAACCTACGAAGCACTTGGGCATCACCAGGACGAGTTCGTTTTTGAGGATTTAGGAAAAGTGCCTATCCGCGGAAAAGCTCATCCCGTGCGGGTTTGGGCGGTTCAACAAGGGGGCGAAAATGGTTGAGAAGAAAACCCGGTTTGTTTATTTGGTCCCGCTATCAAATGATGCCAGGATTTTTTTGATGCGAGGAATCTGTTCATCAGCAGCCTGAGCTCCCTGCTGGATGATCGCCGGGATTTTATCCACATCAAACATCGACAGTGGTTCTTCGAATTCCGGGAAAATGGGGAATATTTCGGCGTGGTGTGCCAGGTTGTAAAACGCAAATGTCGAATTCAATATATTGTTGACATGGATACTGTTGAGCTGTTCCTGGACAGCCGTCATCGACCGCAAATGGTTCCGGTAGCTGAGCGTAAAACCCATCGCGATGATGATATCCGCTCCCTCCTGGATCGCAATGTCCACTGGAAGGGGGTTAGAAGATCCGCCATCGATCATGAGCCGTCCATTTACCTCCCATGGGGGGAAAATGACCGGGATGGCGAGGCTCGCCCGCACCGCATCCATCAGGGATCCTTTAGAAAGCACCACATTTTCCCCCGTCATCATATCTGTTGCCACGAGCTTAAGAGGTCTGGTCAGGTCTGCAAAGC
>QKGK01000512.1 GCA_003250455.1 Chloroflexota bacterium
CGGCTTCGGTGCAGGCAAACCCTTCCAACGGTTTGAAACCCCAGTAGTGTTCGATCTTGTCCTGGTAGATATCCGAATCGGTGCCGCCGCACATTACCCCTTTTAACTTCCAGATATCCTTGGGCAGCATGTTGCGGTTGTTCGACTTGGCAACCACCAAAGCGCGGATCAAGCGCCAAAGCACGACGGGATTGAGCATGTCTTTGGTAGGTTTGGTGGCGCTGCCGGATTGCTGCTCGAATTGTTCACCCATGCGGGCCAGGACGCTGGCCAGCCCCATAAAGTAATCCAGCCCTTCTTTCATCGCCATCTTGAACCCAAGCGCCACTCGGCTGCCGTAATCCAAATTCTCACCGGTATCCAGCGGCGGGAGGAACTGGACTTCCATCTGCTCCTGGATGGCGTGGCTGATGTAGCCGGAGGTGTAGGGCGGCGGAGCTGTTGCTAACAGGAATTTGTCGTTGCGTTCTAGCTTCACGTCTCCGGGGTAGGAGCAGGAAGCCAGCAGCATAGCGGAGATGACCGTATCTCCGAGCAGTTCATACATTCTTTTGGGGTAGGGAACCCATTTGGGGCCTTTATCGGATGTGCGGCCAGAGGTACGTGCCCACACAAAGGGCTTTACCGGCAAAATCTCCTCGTCCCTGTTTTCGAGAAACTCGGCGTAATCTTCGTAAGTGGTGAATGGGACGGTGTCCTGGAATTCTTCAATGGATTGGGGAACATGATCCCCCAGGAACATCTTGCCGACTTTGGAAGCGCCCATTAAATTGAGCTGTTCCATCAACAGCCTTTTCTGGATATCCATATACTCGGCGATGCTGAGGTTAATATAGCCGCAGTGTTTGGTCCAGAGTTCCTCTTTCCTACCTTCCCTTAATAAATTGCTCGATTTTGTCATTTTTTACTCCCAGTTTTGTTGCGTATATGACTAATGGATCAGGAACCCAGCGATATTTTGATTTTAGCTGACGTATTTTGATTTGATTAAACCCGACTTCTGAAAGGAGGACTTCCCACTCTTCTTTCGTCCGGACATTGGAAACTGCCAATGCTTCTGCCCAGGCGCGGGTACTATTTTCTTTAAAGAGAAAATAGAGATATGCCACCATACGCATCATCAGCTTGACCCCTGGAATTTTCCACAAAGGGGAACTGCCGGCGTCCGCCACAGCAATGCGCCCACCTTTGTCCAAAACCCGGTACATCTCAGAAATGAGGAGATCCACTTCCATATGATGGGTTGCCAGACCGCAAAAGACCAGGCTAAAGGAGTCCCGGGCATAGGGCATGGACATGGCAGAGGCACAGGTCAACCTTAGCGGCTGCGCCAATCCGGAATCGTTGTAATCGGTTTGAGCGTGTTTGAGCATGGCATGGGTGATATCCAGCCCATGCAGGCTGCTTACTTGCGGATTCCGGGTGGCGATGTTGGTTGGGATGACACCGGTCCCTGTAGCAATATCAAGGATTCGATCTTCGGGGTGAATAGGGGTTAAACCAAGCAGGGTATTTACAAAATCTGAATATCGCCAACCCCAAAACAGGTTCAATTCTGCATCGACAACTTTTTGATACCTGGGTGAAAGTTCCTCAAACGTCTCAATAATCAGGTTTTGATCGTCCATAAGGGTTCTTGGGTTGTTGTGGTTGATTCCATCATGGCCCAAATTTGACCGCAATGGCAGGCTGAACGAAGCTGGAACACGCCGAGGTTTCGCGGGATTCCGTTGATGGTTGTATTTTACTCCTTCCTGATCGAGACGTTTTTCGCCTCAATCAGGATTTCCATCTCGAACATTATACTAATAAATACGCGGAATTAGAACTGTGATTTGGTAATTTGCCTGCGAATGATGAAAGAAAAATAACGGCTAAAAAAAATTTTACAAGCAGGTCAAAAGAAATCCAGAGCCTTGGGGTATTTTGTTTTTCCGGTGAGGTTTTCTCGTTACTTGGTTGCGATGGCAGCGATCAGGAAGAAACCGAAGACAACCGCCGCGGAGAGCGCAACCGTTCGTCCGAAAATCACTTTTTTCAGAAAATTTGTGGTGCCAATCACTTGAGTGACCAGGCTGTCGATCTGATTGTAATGATCCATGACTACCTCCTTCTGTAGTTTCACTCTCATTATAAGGGGGAAGTTTGGCGATTTCCTTTACAGATTTGATAGGAGAATTGAAGCTTCGTAATGATCATAATATGCCCCCATATATAGATACATTAAGTTTGGTCAGTCTCGCAATTTTAAGTACATCCTTGTATATTGGATGCCTAAAACTGAGTCTGCAATCAGGAATAACCAGCCGATCCAATTGAGCGTTCCAGTCCATACGGCATGGATGTCGGTGGGAATTAAGGCGATGAACATCAGGGTGTTTCCTGCAACAATGATCCGCTGGATATGTCGGTCGGTAGTGTTGCGGGCTTGCCAGTTGATGACCATGATCCCCAGGGCAAACGCGCCGGCTACCCGGGTATTGAACAATCCGATTGCATTGGTTGCACCAGCCATCAGTTCCAGGCTGAGCACAGGAGCGAACAGGTAAGCCAGGCCGTTCATGGAGGAGAATAATGCCGTGACGATACTGAGTGTTTTAAATTTCATTGAGTTTCTTTCTTTAAATTGGTTTATTGGGAAATTGGGGTTTCCCCTACCATTTATAATCTGAATCAATCGAGAAAGACAAGTGATTGATTAAAGGTAAATAATTGGCCTGCCATGTGGTCATTAATCTATTGGGCCTTTTGGTTGGCTGTTGGTACCCAAAAGGTCTCTCAGAGAAAACAGGAAAAGGATTGGTATGGAACCCCGCTCGATTGGATTGATCGCTCTTTTAGGTTCTGGAGAAACCCTGCCCTCAAGCGGCAAGACGCACGAATATTTAGCCAGGAATCTCCCGCAGAATCCGCAAATTGCGATCCTGGAAACCCCGGCAGGCTTTGAGTTGAATGCCAGGGAGGTAGCTGGCAGAATCCGTGAATTTTTGGATGTGCGCCTGCAAAATTACAACCCGAAAATTCAACAGATCCCGGCACGCAAAAAGGGGACGGCTAACAGCCCGGACGATCTGGAGATTGTAAAACCGATGCTGCTGGCAGACGAGATATTACTGGGGCCGGGCAGTCCCACCTATGCGGTGCGGCAGATGAAAGATTCCCTTGCCTACGAAATGCTCAAAGCCCGCCATCAGAGAGGCGCGGCAATACTGCTTTCCAGCGCAGCCACATTGGCTTTCAGCCGCTATACCATCCCGGTATATGAGATATACAAGGTGGGGGAAGAATTACATTGGAAGGAAGGCCTGGACTTTTTTGGCTTCCTCGGCTTCCCGATGATCGTCGTCCCTCATTGGAACAACAATGACGGCGGCGAAGAATTGGATACCAACCGCTGTTATATCGGCCAGTCCCGTTTCAATTCCCTGGTCGAGATGCTCCCGGAAGCAATGACCATTTTGGGCATTGATGACCATACGTCGGTTGTGCTTGATTTTGAGCAGGGAATCTGCAGGGTGATGGGGAATGGAGCCGCACACCTCCTGCGGGATGGCATATTGACAGATTATGCCTCTGGGGAAGATTTCTCCATGGCAGAGCTGGGAGCAGAGAATCTTCCAGACCATCATGCAAAGATAGACCCGGACATTTGGCAGATGATCCTGGATGCCGAAGAACAGGCTGCCATGGACTCAGCTCATTCGCCAACTCCAACGGACGAAGTCATCGATTTGCTCAAGGAACGCAATGCCGCCCGGGATAACAAAGAATGGGGCGCAGCCGATGATCTGCGCGACCAGATTGCGGCGATGGGTTGGAAGATCATGGATACCCCAGACGGCTCAGAACTCCTCCCGGTGGATGAATATGAAATCTGAGATTCGCTGGTTTGATCTGGACAGCGTGCGACTGCATGCCAGGTCATGGCAGCCCGACCAGTCAGACCCGCAAAAGCCGACATTCCTGCTTTATCATGGCCTTTCCAGCAATTCTGCTACATGGAAGCTGGTTGCCCAGTTCCTGGCAGAAGCCGGATTCCCGGCGATAGCCGTAGACCAGCGGGGACACGGTCCCAGCGATAAACCGGAAAGCGGGTACGATTTCGCTACCGTGGCAGGAGAAGTTTACCAGGTCATGGAGCAGCTGGCTCCCCGTAAATTGATCGCTGCCGGGCAGTCCTGGGGCGGGAATGTGATGCTGGAAACAGCTGTGCGCTACCCGAGGGCAGCTTTAGGCTACGTTTTTGTGGACGGTGGATTTCTCAACTTACACGGCAGGGGGACCTGGGAGCAAATCTCTGTGGAGCTGCGCCCTCCCACATTGATCGGCTTGCCCCGAGCAGCAATTGCCGAGCGCATCGGCCAGATGCAGCCGGGCTGGATCCCGGATGGGGTGGAAATGACCCTGGGGAATTTTGAGATTATGGATGATGATACCGTCCGCCCCTGGTTGAGTCTGGACCGGCATATGCAGATCCTTCGGGCGTTATACGACCAGGATGTGGAAAACCTCTTCCCGCAGGTGAGAGAGCCGGTGTTGATCTGCCCGGCCGAGCAGGGGCCAATCCCACAATCTGAAAAACGTTCGCTGGTACAGAGGGCTGCCGAGTTGATTCCCCAATCAGAAGTGGTGTGGTTTGAAAATACCGCCCACGATATCCATGTAGACCGGCCGAAAGCGCTGGCCGCAGCGATGATCGACTTTGCAAAGCGGGTTGCACCATCTGAATGATGCTACTTTTGTCCTATTGAAGCCCTATAGGTGAATAAAAGAATCACGAGTATAATGGCGGCTATGTATGCCTGTGCCAGATAGCCTATCGCAAATATCAGAGCGTAACCAATCTTTTTGAGGTGGGTTACTTCTAGCAATTGTTGGCATACGGAATCAGCAATACCCAGGATAAATGATCCCACATCATTTCTCAACCCAAACCATTCAAAAAGGTAATTAATTATGAATTTTCTCCACATGCAAAGAGAGCGTAATTGGTCCAGTGATCTCCAGTTTGAAAACGCCCGCGAAGCGATTTATTATTGGGCGGGGATCGCCGTTCTAAACCAATTCACGAAAAAGCGAGTTGACTTTGATGTCCAGTGGAGCGGTCCGGTTCCGTCCGGCCCCAAGATCTTTGCAGGCAACCATCCAACCACCACCGATCCATTTTATCTGCTGACGGTCGTCGAGGAAAAAATGCGCATGATGGTGAATGCCGATATTTTTGAAAAACCGGTATTGGGCAAATTGATGCGAAAATCCGGGCATATTCCCGTGGATAAAAAGAACGGGATCAAATCGCTGAATACCGGGGTAGAGGCATTATCGAAGGGCGATAACATCGGGATTTTTCCCGAAGGCTCGTTGAGCGACCTGAGCAACGGGATCGAGGTGAACCGGCTGAAAACCGGTGCCGTTCGCTTGGCCTTGCAAACCGGATCGCCGGTGCTGCCGGTAGGCATACACATGCCGACGGAAAATATCCGTGTGCGCTATCTGAAGGTGGGTGGAGAGCGGGTGGAATCCCGTTTTTACCTCAAGGGACGTTATGCGTTCACGATTGGCCGCCCGATGTGGATGTCTGGTGATGTGGAAGACTGGGACCGCGTGCGGGAACTGAGCATCCAGCTGCAGGAGCGCATCTACGACCTGAGCCAGGTGAGCGCCATGCGCCTGAAAAAGAATATGTCTCAAATTACCGGTAGGCGCAAGAAACGCAAATCGATCATGATTGAATCCGGGATGTAGCCGGAAATATTTGAAGATAAAAGCGCATGTTGGCATCCAACATGCGTTTTTTTTATCTCTTTAAGGGAAACGTTCGAAACAAAGAGTGGTAGTCAGTCTCCAGGATTGCTTCTGGTGCTTCGCACCATCGCATTGACATGGGAAATAAATGTTCCGCAGATATTGACGGTGTGTTACCCGATCGGGTGAATCCGGAAGCTGAACGCATATTCCTGCCCGGCAGGCAGAAGCGCTTCTGAAGGCCACCCCTGCAGGAATGAGAACAAGTCTCCGACCCCTTTTTGCGCACAGCCAATATTGACGG
>QKGK01000332.1 GCA_003250455.1 Chloroflexota bacterium
CCCTCTTTCCTCTCACTAAAAATCCGATATAAGATAGATAATATTACTGCCCCGACCAAGATGATAACAAGCTGTACAGTTGAGTTTAAATCGGGTAGTTCCACGGATTTTATCCTCCCAATAGACGTAAAAGATACCTCATTATAGCGTTTTTCCAGACTCGGCGGCTAAAGCCGCCGCTGCAATCAAACTGTGCCCTGTACCGCCCAGGCCCTAGCAATCAGGGAAATCGAACCGTCTTGGTCAATGGGTAAGGTCTGGCGCAGCCGATCCTCAAGTCTCTGCCGGTCAGGCTGGCTCAAACGCATTGCGTAACCGGGCGCAGGGCCCACATTCCCAAGGAAAGGCTGCCAGTAATCGTCAAAGTCCCGGAAGACGGTATCCACTTCAACAGCAGCCGCTTCAACTTGCTTAAAACCGGCTGCCCGGAATACCGATTCAAGCTGCCCCTCCCGGCAAAGTGGGAACCTGACCCCCTCATCCAATTCCCGGGCAGTGCTGTCCAACGCGGCAGCGGCATCCCAAAAATAACGCAGCATTTGCATCCCCTCTGCATAATCCCAGACAACTGCGCCCACCTTGCCGCCCGGCTTCGTTACCCTGATCATCTCAGACAGGGCTGCTTCCGGCTGGGGAACAAAATTGAGCACAAACCCGGAAACCACGGCATCCACAGAACCTGAATCCAGTTCCAGCGATTCGGCCTGACCAACGCTAAAATGGGCAGATGGGTGTGCGACTGAACGCCGTGCATGCGCGATAAATTCGGGTGAGGGGTCAATAGAAAAAACTTCTATGGGCTGATAGGTTTCAAGGACCAGCCTGGTAAGGGAGCCCGTACCGCAGCCCACATCCAGCCAGCTGCGCCCAGGTGGAATGGCAAGCCAGCTCAAAAATCTCTGGGCAGCCAGGGTGCTCCAACGCCCCATAAACTTTTCGTAGGCTGCTCCACTTAACCATGGATCATTCATTTAGGCCACTGCTCTCCTGTCCTGTTTTAGTCTTTCGCTGCACAGGCTGACGGGTTACGCTGCTAATAAGTAAGGGAATGAGACTCGAATTAGGAACAGTATAAACCCAAAGTCAGTTAAATATGCACAGAATCCAAAACAGGGCAGCCATAAAGCCGCCCTGCTGAAAGATTTCCGTTTAAATTTCTTCGGTGGTCGAATAATATTGGAAAACGGCAAAAAACAGCGCCAGCATCCAGATCGGATGCACGTCCAGCCAGTCGAAAAAGTTCTCATAACGCTGATATGGATACTGCTTATCCACGCGCATCCTGTCCGCCGATACTTCAGTCACCCAGGGCTGGTTCGGGCACTTTTTCCTGCTCCTCGTACACCGGCACCATCAGCACGGCCTTGTTGCTTTGCTCCACCACGCTCTCGGCCACACTGCCCATGAACAGCCGGTCCATGCCGCCGCGGCCGTGTGAGGTCAGCATGATCAAATCCACGCTTTCCTCCTTGCCCACCGAGACAATCGTACGCACCGGCATCGAGCCCTGGGTCATCGTGCGCACCTCCAGGCCGTCCTCCCGCAAGCTGCGCCCCACCGCCTCCAGGAAATTATCCATCGTGCTTTCCATCTGCGTGCGGATCTGCGTCACGGCATCGTCCGGTGCGCGGTAGGCTTTTACCTCCGGCACCTGCG
Organism: Chloroflexota bacterium; assembly: GCA_003250455.1. Taxonomy (GTDB): domain Bacteria; phylum Chloroflexota; class Anaerolineae; order Anaerolineales; family UBA11579; genus UBA11579. The sequence goes on from QKGK01000332.1 coordinate 1,657, forward strand.
GCACAGCCAGCAGGATGATCTCGCTGCCAAACGCTTTGGCAAAGGCGCGTGCATACGGCAGGGTATCCTCGGATAATATCGAACCATCCAGCGAGACCAAAATGCGCGACATTTTGGGCGTCACCACTGCCTGCTCGTCTTTGATCTGCACCAGCAGCACCGGCGTGGTGATCTGGCGCATCAGCTTGCTGGAGATGCCGCCGCTCAGCCAATGCGGGTTGCCAGACTTGCCCACCGTGGAGGTCACTACCAGGTCGATATGCTGTTCTTCTACCAGTGCTTTGGTCGTGTCTGCCAGGTAGCCGGCCCGCACCTCGGTAGTCGTGCGGATACCACTGTTGCGCAGATGCCCGGCCACCCAGTCCAGGTACACCCGGCGTTCCGCCATTACTTCTTCAAGCGCTTCCTGCTGGGCAGCAGTCTCGTTCTTCACCGAGGAGAGCAGCACCAGGTCTGCGTCCGTTGCCCGGGCAACTGCTTCCGCATAGGGAATTGCCTGAGCAGCATATACCGAACCATCCAAAAGGACAACAATGCGCTTGATCTCGATGCGCTTATCGCGCCATACGCTCTTTTCAATCGGCTCCGGCTGCCAGGAGATCTCGATCTCCTCGACAGTTTCGCCATTGCCGTTGGCCTTGCTCACCGACATCTGCCCGAAGCCAAAACCGGCCAGTTGGGCGGCATCCAGGCGACCGAGGTATTCCATCAGCGCCGACGGCGCACCCAGCAGGTTGCGGAAGTAGCTGAAGAAAGCATAAAGCAAGGGGATGAACAGCAGATACGTCCAGGCGCCTTCCAAAAAGCGCTCTTCAAAGATGATCACCGTGGCGGCAGTGGTCAGCAAGGCTGCTGCCACCGTCCCAACGATCAGCCCCAGCATACCAAGAGAAAACTCTTCCCGCATCTGGCGCATCAGGCGCTTAGTGACTGCCCAGCCGGTCATGCTCAGCAAAATGAACACCCCAGCCGCATAGATCGCCAGGTAGGTTTCCTCGTGGGTGCCAAAAAACAGGAAGCAGACAGAGACAATCGCCACCTCGACCCACACCGGCTTGTCGGCCACCTCAAACTCGTTGACCTTGCCAAGGATCGGCGGGAGATAGCGGCGTTCTTTCAGGCCGAGGGCAAGGTTTTGCAGACCCTGTGCGCTGGCCGCAGAAGCCGACATCAGCACTGCCACCCCCACCAGCGTGCCGATCAGTGGCAGCGGCTGGGGCAGCAGCACATCCATCGTCTGCGTGAAAACGGAAACCTCGGCGTTCATTGGGTCAGCCAGTTCGTAGATCGCCGGGCCGACGATCAGCATGGTCACCGCGGTAGTTCCCATAATGATCAGCAGGCTGGTAAACGCCTTTTTACCGCGCTCGGCAGAAGTTCCGTCGTACGCGGCTACCAGGTTGGCGAACACCTCGATCCCGGTCATCACCGCCAGGATGCGCACATAGCCGCCCAACGTAAAGTGGAAATATTCACCGGAGAAGGCCGAGAAATGGAACTCCGGCAGCCGGATGCCATATCGCACGATCGTGGCGATCACCATGGCCCACAGCAGGGCCAGCACGCCGGCAGTGGCCGGGCCAAAAGCGCGGGCGGCCATCTTGGGGCCTCGGTTCACGATCCAGCCCGTCAGTATGCTCAACAATATGGCGATCAGCGTGCGGTATTGGATCCATAAGATTTTGTTGTTCAAAACGGGTATGCGGTCGGCAATGAAGGTGACCATCGCCGCCATGCTCACCAGGAAGGTGAGCGTATATTCGATAAAGGTGATCGCCGCATTGACTTTCACTGCCCAGCTGCCGAACTCTTCCTCGCTCAGGCCGCTGCCGCCGCTGCCGTCGGTGACCCAGCTCATTACCAGCCGGTACATCGCCGAGACCACCGCGATGGTCAGGATCACCAGCCAGATGGAGGTGCCGAAAGTCACCTGGGCGACCCCGGCCACCACGATCAGCTTGAGGAAGGGGCCAAACACATACAGCGGCGAAGTTGCCGGGTCTCCCCCACCCGCCAAAGCGCCTTCAAATGCGTTCTTCAACTTATGGGAAACATGTGCCATGCGGTTTTTCCTTTGTCTCTACTGCTTTGCGCGACACCAGTAAACAAAAAAACTCACCTGCCAAAATTGACAGGCAAGATGTCCTCGCGGCGAAAGTATTACGTCGTTATGGCGTGATTATACCAGAATTCCCCCGCGGGCAAGCCGCATCCCAGCATATCCGGGGGTTGAACAGCCTCAACAGCCCCCGGATATGGCGGGGCGAAATCTCATCAGGCTGCAGCTGCACTGGGGATTTGATTCTCATTTACGACCCGGTTTCGGGTCTTCTTTGCCACATACAGTGCCTCATCTGCCACCTTGCACAAAATTCGCACATCCCGATTGAACAGCGCAGAGGAAACTCCTGCACTGAAGGTAACCGTAATGGGGTCGGCGGAGATATGGATGGACTTGGAAGCAATGCTTTTTCGCAGCCGTTCAGCAATCTGACCGGCCTCATCCAGGGCTGTATCAGGCAGGAGGATCAGGAATTCCTCCCCACCCCAGCGGGCCACAACATCCTGTCCACGCAGGTTTTTCTGCACGGTGGCCGCAAACCACTGCAAAACCTGATCGCCAATCTGGTGTCCATAGGTATCATTGATATGTTTAAATTGGTCAATATCGCACAGGATGATCGAAAAGTTACCCACATTTTTTTCAGTGCGCTTCATTTCCGTTTCGAGCAGCTGGTCCATCGCCCGGCGGTTGTGTACCTGTGTGAGGGAATCTTTCATTGCATGGTCGTGTAAATCACTCTGCAAGCGCTGGCTGACCATCAGGATGAATCCGCCTGTCCAGAGATAGCTGGCGATAAACAGGGCCACTGTGGTGAACTTTTCGGTATCGGAGCCAGTGGGCAGGATCACATCGATGGAAAAGAAGCTTGCCACCAAATGAACCAGCAAGGTGATGGAGAACAAGATCAGGGTGACCGATGTGAACACAGCCGAAAATTTATATCGAAATGAATGATTGGTAAACAATAACCAGGCGGTATAGACAAACACAACGATCCCGGTCACCAGGGAAATCACTTTCAGCGGCGGCATGCTGGGAAAAAACAGAACCGAGAAAGTCATTGCCACAGCACTCAGCGGCGCGAATCCAAGCATCAGCCACTTTGTACATGGTTTTTCGATAAATTTACAGATCCCCATATGGATCAGGAAATATCCACAGATCGTCAGCATCTGAACGATGTACGGAACAATGATCGCTTTTTCCCCTCTGTGTGAAAACCCGATGATGAGATAGCTTATGGACAAAGCAAACGTAGCAAGGGCGGCAGCCCGAACCCCTTTAAAATCCTTAATGGCCCACGAGCTCACGAAAATTAAAATTCCCTGGGCAAATAACATAAACCCAAACATGAGATTGAGCGTTGGGAGTGAAAAAAGGGCGGGTCCCGGAAAGTTGGGTGGCATAAGCAATTCCTGGTAGGTAATTCAAAACGATAGCTGAGCTATGCCAAAGTGTAGCATTTATATACCGCCCAAAAATATTAAGATAATTGGGATTCCTTCACTGTTTTCCCGCTGTTTCCCTTTTTGTTTACCTGGGAAGTCAGACCTGATGGCAACCTGGCCTTTTAATTTACAGCCCTCTTTTCCATTCTCATAAACTTCCTTTCCTGGATTCCCGCCTGCGCGGGAATGAAAGATTCTTCGATTTTCTGGCGTCATTCCCGCACGCCTTTAGCGGGAATCCACCCATTTCCCCTGCGTGTACCTGACGACATTTGCAAAAACAGGAGCGGATATCGGATATCTGCTCCTGCTGCAGACTGGAACCACAAAGTAATTGAGGGCGATCAAAGGGCATTCACTGCCGGGGCGATCTCTTCGGCCAAATAGCGGATATTTTCCGGGGAATAGTCCCCGCCTACATTGAAGATCACATGCTCAAAGCCCCAGCTTTTCAGCTCGGCGGCGCGGGCAACCACATCCGGCTTGCCCTTCGAGAAATCAGCCGTTTCCAGCACGGTCTTCTCGATCTCTTCATACGGCCGGCCGACGTCCTCGCAGTGGCCGCGCAAAATATCCAGGCTTTCTTTCAGCTTGTCCTCGCCGGTGCGCCCAAAGAAATTGCAGGCATCGCCGTATTTGGCAATATAGCGCAGGGTCTTTTTGGGGCCCATCCCGCCGATCAGGATCGGTGGGTGCGGCCGCTGCAGCGGCTGCGGGTTGTTGAACGGTTTTTCCATCTGGGTGTGCTTGCCGTTATAGGGGGTGCTGTCACCGGAGAACATCCGGTGGGCAATCTGTAACTGCTCCTCCAGCAGCTCGAAGCGCACCTTCTTCTC
>QKGK01000025.1 GCA_003250455.1 Chloroflexota bacterium
AGCATCCTCGGCGGGGACGACAGCCTTGGAGAAGCGCGCATGTTATTTGAAGGGTAGACCGCCAGCTTCACCGCGTTTCAAAAAGATAAAATCCGATAACACCATTTCTTTTCATCACATCCCCAAATGTGCTAAGATTAGCACAACATAAATCGATGGAGACAGCTCCGTCTCCATCAATTCAAACAACCACACGACCCAATCCATTCAAGCACGCTTCCCCACCCACACAAAAGGTAAATATGATCAACAGCAAAATCATTACCATTGAACGCTTTCTTAAGGAAACCCAACCCTCTTACGCCCGTGGAGACCTCACCGCTGTGCTTTACGACCTGGCATTCGCTGCCAAGATCATCGCTGCCGAGACCCGCAAAGCCGGGCTGCTGGATATTGTCGGCTTTGCAGGCAATGTCAACGTGCAGGGCGAAGAGCAGCGCAAGCTGGATGTCTTTTCCGACCAGGTCATCGTCCAGATCAACGACCACACCGGGCGTTTGTGTGCCATGGTCTCGGAGGAGCAGGAAGACTTTATTCCCATTCCTGAAAAATATGCCAAGGGCTCTTACATTCTGGTCTACGACCCCCTGGATGGGTCAACCAATATCGACACCAACATCAGCATCGGGACCATTTTCGGCATCTACCGCACCCTGGATGAAGCAAACCCCGGGACGCTGGAAGATTGCCTCCAGCCCGGCAAAGACCTGGTAGCCGCCGGCTACATCCTTTACGGCACCAGCACCATGCTGGTCTACAGCGCCGGGAAGGGCGTGCATGGCTTCACGCTGGACCCGGAATGGGGTGAATTCATCCTGTCGCACGAGAACATCCGCTTCCCGGAGAAGCCCTCTTATTTCAGCTTTAACCATGGGTCTGTCAAGCGCTGGCCGCAGGGAATGAGCCAATACGTTGAATGGCTGCGGAACCTCAAGGAACCAGTCCTGTCGCAGCGTTATATCGGCTCGATGGTGGCGGACTTTCACCGCAACATGATCTATGGCGGCGTGTTTGGCTACCCGGCTGAGGCCACCAAACCGGACGGCAAGATCCGCCTGTTGTACGAAGCTGCCCCGCTGGCTTTCCTGGCCGAGCAGGCTGGCGGCTATGGGTCCGATGGCAGGCAGTCCCTATTGGAGATCAAACCCACCGATATCCACCAGCGCGTGCCCGTATTTATTGGCAACCGCGATCTGGTCGAAAAAGTCGAGGAATTTATCACCGGTTAATTTTGGGCAGGTTTCCCCTGCCTTTCACCCCTGCTTTTTAAAGAGCCCCATTTCCCGCTGTTGACATTTCCCCGTCAAGGCATCAGGTTGTGCGCGTCACTTTGCTCAGGCCGCGCGGAGAGTCCACCGAGAGCCCGCGTAGATCGGTCAGGTAATAGGCGAACAACTGCCCCGGCAGAATATTCACCAGCGGGCTGATCCACTCGGGCATATCACTGGGCATCAGCAGCCTAGCCGAACTCAGCGAAAGCAGTTCCTCTTCATCTGAAACGATCAGCAAATTCGCCCGGCGTTCCTCCGAGAGCT